>DAOUQA010000127.1 GCA_030625905.1 Kiritimatiellales bacterium
GCTCTCGCCACCGACCACATCCAGAAATGGCTCGAAGGCAAAACCATCCAGAAAGTCATCGACGTCTCTGAGCACCGCCCTCGCCGCATGCCGGTAGCCGCTCTTGACAAAAATCCCGCTTTTCACTACACCTCTTCCCATGAAGCCGCTCTTTAAAACGAGCTTTCGGGGCGCGTGCCCCAATCGCCTAAAAAGCGATTTCCTATCAATCACAGGCACAGAACAGACAGGAGAAAGAGTGTGAAAAGACTGTTTTTGGTTTTCTACCTATCATGCCTGGCAGCCACAATGGCTCAGACGTACAGAGTCGTGGGGCCGCGGGAGCCTCTTCCTCATGAAGCCACCGCGGTAAAGGAGCTGCAGGATCACCTGGCCCGGCGGATCAAGGGAGAGCTGACCATCGCTGGTCAACGGAGCATCGTGTTCCACGTGGGAGACACGGAACTGGCGCAGAAGAACAATCTGCTGTCCAGCGACCTACCGGAAGAGGAATGGCATATCAAGTCATTCGGCAACCAGGTTCTGCTCAATGGCGGCGGCACTCGGGGTGCCCTTTATGCGGTCTACCACTTTCTGGAAGACTATTGCGATATTCACTGGTGGAGCGAGTATGAGGACTATGTCCCCCCTGCGGGGCCTTTGGACTTGCCCGCTCTGGACAAATCGGGGAAGCCGGCATTTCTGTACCGCGACTTGTATCGTACCGATTATCCGGCTGAAGCCGTGAATTTTGCGGTCAGAATCCGCCTCAATCGCAGCGGCGATGTCCCGATTCCGGCCGACTACGGCGGCTCCTTCAACTACGGTCCCCCCTACCATTGCCACACGTTTGATAAATACATACCGGCCGCGAAGTATCTGGAAACCAATCCGGAGCTCTTTTCACTGCGCAAGGGCAAGAGGGTTGGTGGCCAGCGTCACGGGCAGCTTTGCCTGACCAACGAAGCACTCAAGCCCGTTTTTCTTGACAGCCTGCGCGAATACATTCGCCAAGGTGAAGAGAGTGCCAGGAAACAAGGTGTGCCCTCGCCCCGCATCTATGAGGTGTCTCAAAACGACAACCGCCAGTTCTGTGAGTGCGAGAAGTGCATGGAGTTCGTGGAGAAGCACGGACACTCCGGGCTGTATCTGACCTTCATCAACTGGCTGGCCGGCGAGATTGCCAAGACCCATCCGCACGTGTACATCAGCACGCTGGCCTACCAGTACAGTGAACCGCCCCCTACAGGTGGCGTACGAGCCGCCCCCAACGTTGTGGTCAAGCTTACCGACACCCTGACCAACCAAGCCGCTTCCATCTTGGAGGAGGAAAACAAGGTCTTCAAGGAATTTGTCACGCAGTGGAAGGACGATGCGGACCATCTATTCATCTGGGACTACGCGATCACCTTCAGACGCAGTCTGACCGGGCTCCCCTTTGCCAGCGAGTTCTATTACGGCGATCTGTTCCGGCACTATCGGGCCAACAATGTCAGCGGTGTGTTCTGGGAACACGAGAATCCGCACTTGGCCGACATGTATGAGCTGAAAATATTCCTGGAGTCCAAGCTCATGGAGGATCCCGATCAGGATGTGGAAGCCTTGATCGACTTGTTTATGGATCGCTACTATGGTCCGGCGGCACCACACATTCTGGCGTATCGCCGTCTGGTTGACACGGCGCGCAAGCGCAACGCCGGGGTCGTGCGCTGGTTCCCGAAGATCTACTCCTTCGACTTCCTCAAGACCGAAGATATCGAGGCTGCTCACGAGCTTTTTGCGCAAGCAGAAGCCGCTGTCCGGGGCGATCCGTTGCTGTTTGCCCATGTGCGGCGGGCCCGCGCGGGGTTGGACTGCTTGACCTGCAAGCGCGGCATGGCGTCTCTTTGCTACCGATACAAGAACGGCAACGTCAGAGAAAGCAACTCCCATCTGGATGTCGTCAGCGCCAAGAAGCGTCTGGTCGAGTCCTGGCCGGTGTGGGCGGAGAGGTATGCAGGACGAAAGAACCAACCCCAGGCCGCGTTGAATGCGGTCAACGCGGAGTTGGCAGGATACAATGTGGAGGAATTGTCTCTGGCGCCGGTTCCGGAGCGGTTCAGTGGGCGGTCATTCTATGATTTCAATGCGGGTGCTTTTGAGAATCACTCACCGCAAGCGGTCTCTTTCGTTCCGGACCCGGACAGCCCTTGCGGCTACGCGTTCCGGACCGACGTCAAAGCCAGTCATTACTATGAGTTGCCCTTCATGATCGGTTTCTACGACCAGGGGGCCAAAAAAGGGATCATCACAGAATCGTTTGCGCGGCCTCTGGGCGAACCTGGTTACAACTGGTACAAACTGGGGGTCGTCACCATTCCCAAGGACGGTTATGTGTACACCTCCCGGGCCTGGACGACCAAGCTGCAGACCGGTGTGGATGAGTTGGTGGGCAACACGTACGAGATCTGGGTGTCCGCCAAGCTTTCCGGCCCCCATTTCTATCCCGGCAGTGCCAGTCCGGACTATATCTGGATCGACCGCATTATTCTCCTTGAGCCTGAAGTGCCGTAAGGCAGGGATTTTCGGGCAGTCATATTAAGGGGAGGGCGTCGCCCTCCAGCTAACTTTCCAAGGATTGGCAGTGGAAAAGCTTAGGTAAATCCCTATTATTCCCACTCTTTAGAAATTTGAAAGGAGCGGGGCAATGCAAGAGAATTATCCTTTTCAGGGCATCGAGAAAAAGTGGCAAAACTTCTGGGATGACAACGGGGTCTTCAATACCGATCTGGCGACGGCGGAAAATCCATACTACTGCCTAATGATGTTTCCGTACCCCTCCGGCAAGCTGCACGTCGGCCACGGCCGCAACTACATTATTGGCGACGCCGTTGCCCGCTATAAAAAAATGCAGGGGTTTGATGTGTTCACGCCGATGGGTTGGGACTCCTTCGGTCTGCCGGCCGAAAACGCCGCGATCAAAACCGGCACGCCGCCCGCCGAGTACACCGCCGCCAACATTGTCACCATGAAGGAGCAGCTCCGCGCCTGGGGCTGCATGTACGACTGGGACAAGGAAGTCACCTCCTGTATGCCGGACTACTACAAATGGACGCAGTGGCTCTTTCTCCAATTCTACAAGCAGGGCCTCGCCTATAAAAAGAACTCCAACGTGAACTGGTGCCCGTCCTGCGCAACGGTCCTCGCCAATGAGCAGGTAGTCGATGGCGTCTGCGAGCGCTGCGACTCCGAGGTTGATCAAAAATCGATGGATCAATGGTTCTTCAAAATCACCGCCTATGCCCAGCGCCTGCTCGACGATCTCGACACGCTTGACGGTTGGCCGACCCGCGTGAAGACCATGCAGAAAAACTGGATCGGCCGCTCCGAAGGCGCGGAAATCAATTTCCCGGTCGTGCCGCGCGAAGACGGGGCAGGGGACAACATTGACCATGTGGCCTGCTACACCACTCGCGTCGACACCATCCATGGCTGCACCTACATGGCGCTCGCCCCCGAGCATCCTGAGCTGAAGAATCTCGTCAAGGGCCTGCCGCAGGAAGCCGCAGTCCTCGAATTCATTAAGGCCAGCTCCAAGCTCACCAACCTTGATCGCGAGGCCGACGAAGTTGAAAAGGAGGGGCGCTTCACCGGGCGCTATCTCGTGAATCCATACACCGGCGAAAAAATTGAGCTGTGGGTCGGAAACTATGTCCTCATGTACGGCACCGGCGCGGTCATGGCCGTCCCCGCGCACGACCACCGCGACTTTGCCTTCGCCAAAAAATATGATTTACCAATCAAGCTTTCCATCCAGAATCCGGAAGGCTCGCTGGTGCTGGACGAAATGGAAGATGCCTTTACCGAAGACGGCACCTGCGTCGACTCCGGCCCGTTCTCCGGCATCGATAACCGCGAGGCGATCAAGCAAATGACCGCCCATGCCGAAGAACAGAGTTTCGGCAAAGGAAAGATTAACTTCCGCCTGCGCGACTGGCTCATTTCCCGTCAGCGCTACTGGGGGGCGCCGATTCCGATGGTTTATTGCGACTCCTGTGGCGTGGTTCCCGAAAAGGAAGAAAACCTCCCGATCCTGCTGCCGACCGACGTTAAATTTAAGGCCGAAGGCGAATCGCCGCTCAAATCCAGCGAAGCCTTCATGAACTGCGAATGCCCGAAATGCGGCGGCGCGGCCACGCGCGAGTCTGACACCATGGACACCTTCGTCGATTCCTCTTGGTATTTCCTGCGCTACCTCAGCGCGCAGGATTCCGCACAGGCCATCGATGCGGCCACCGCCAACAAATGGATGCCCGTCGACCAATATATCGGCGGGATCGAGCACGCGATTTTACATTTGCTCTACGCTCGCTTCTTCACCAAAGCCATCAAAGACCTCGGCCTCATCGACTTCGACGAGCCGTTCAAGCACCTGTTCACACAGGGCATGATCTGCAAAAAGGGACCCGACGGTAACCTGCACAAAATGTCCAAATCCAAAGGCAACGTCGTCAGCCCCGAAGAACTGCTCGAAAAATATGGAGCCGACACCGTCCGCCTCTACACGCTCTTTATCGGCCCGCCCGAAAAAGAGGCCGAGTGGCAAGACACCGGCGTCGAAGGCGCATCCCGCTTCCTCAAGCGCATCTGGCGCCGCATTTCCGAAAACCACGACATCCTTTGTGGGGCAGGCATCCCTGCCTGCCCATCTACGCCAGGGGCAGAGCAGGCTGGAAGGCCTGCTCCACTAGACGTCTCCACCATGGCCGACCCCGACCGCGATCTCTACCGCAAGACCAACGAAACCATCCAGCACATCACCCGCGGTCTCGACGGCGCCTTTACCTTCAACACCGCCATCGCCGCGATCATGGAGCTGATGAATGCGATCGACCATCTCAAGATTTCCGACGAAAGCTCCGACTCCGCCAAGGGCGTCTTCCGTGATGCCATCGAAAACGTCGTCTTGCTCATCTCGCCCTTCGCGCCGCACATCGCCGAAGAGCTATGGGTCGAGCTCGGCCACGCCCCCGGCGTCATGAACGCCGACTGGCCGCTCGTGAACGAAGAAGCCCTCAAGCGCGACGAAATCGAAATGGTTGTCCAGGTCAACGGCAAAGTTCGCGACAAAATCAAAGTCGCTTCTTCTGCAAGCAAAGAAGAGATCGAAGCTGCCGCCCTCGCCGCCGAAAAAGTCCAGCAATGGCTAGAAGGCAAAACCATTAGAAAAATCATTGTTGTGCCGGGACGCTTGGTGAATATTGCTGTAAGCTAGAAGGATATATGACAGAAAAAGAGCATACGATCATTGATGGCCTTTTGACATGGGAAGAAGATGCCGGCTTAGATTTTAAACGAGTCGGATCTCACAAGGTAAAGTCTTTTATTAAGACGGCTGTCGCAATGGCCAATACTGAAGGCGGCATAATCGTATTTGGAATCGAAGATTCTGCAAAGGCTACTGGAGCTGATCGTTTGTATGGAGTGGGCGAGAATCCCAGTGTACTTGACGATTTCAAAAGAGAACTATCTGCTGACGTTCTTCCTTCTCTGGATAAAAGTAACCACCTGGAAATGTTGTGGAGGTCTTTTCCTTGTAAGCTCCGGACTGGTCAAATGGGTGAAATCCGGGTTTGTTTCGTTCCAAAAAGCGGGCTGGTTCATTCCATAAAAGGTGGAGGAACATACGCACGGTTCGGAAGTCAAAATAGACAATTAACTGCCAATGAAATCACAAACCTTAGCCTTCAGAGAGGTGTCCAGTCAGCCGTTGATGCTCCCGCGGATGTTCCAGTTGAGCTTTTGGAAACAGACTGGTGGAAACAATATGCTGAACAGCGACAACTCTCGCGACCCTTTCCCGATGTTCTCAAGCATATAGGACTTTCTGTACCAGATGGTAGTGAGTGGAAGCCATCCATGGCAGCTGTATTGCTGTTCGCTGAATTTCCAGGAAGCTTGTTGCATAGAAAATGTGCGATTCGAATATTTCACTATAGAGGTCACGAGGTTGAGTATCAGGAAAATACCAATCTCATCGGGAAGCCGATAACAATTGACGGGCCTCTGATTCAGCAAATTCGGAAAGCGACTGACGGACTGATGAATGAGATTAAGAGCAACGCCCAAGTTTCCGTGCAAGGGTTTGAATTTTTCCAGCATTATCCGCGACGCGTAATTCAAGAAGCAATCACGAATGCGGTTTTGCATCGTGACTATCGGTTGAATGAA
>DAOUQA010000261.1 GCA_030625905.1 Kiritimatiellales bacterium
AGGGGGTCGGGGGCTTGGCAGGAGAACAAGAAAAGCCATGCGCTTTGCACGATGCGCCATGCAAGGTCGAAACCGGGTTTTCCTTTTACGATACCCATTTGGTTTCTGCGTCTATCAACACCCACCCGAAAGAGGCCGAGCAGGCCCGCCGCCGGTTTGTCGACCAGCGCTGCACCGAGGCCTCTGCCGACTGGAACATCCACTTTTTCTTTGAAACGCAGGGAACGCTCGCCCGCTTCCGCGAACTCTATGAAGAGCTGTCGGGGTTCGACGCCCTGAATCTCCACCACGGAGTCCTCCACGAAAGTGCAATCGATCCCAACCGCAAGCTCCTGATCGTCACCGAGAGCGACTTCTACGCCTACCACACCAATCGTAGCGCCCACGCCCGTATGGCCAAGCGTTTCCAGAAGCAGGAACGCGTCTCTGAAGCGGCCGATATCCAGCCGGGCGACTTCGTGGTGCATGTCGAACACGGCGTCGGCAAATATCTCGGTCTGGTCGAAACCTCGTTCAGTGGCAAAAGCATTGAGGTGCTGGCGATCGAATATGCCAAGGGCGAGAAGGTCTACCTGCCCGTAACGCAGGCGCACCTGCTCACCCGCTACAAGGGGATGGGCAAACACACTCCAAAGCCGCATACGCTCGGCGGACGCAAATGGCGCAACGACAAGGCCACCGCACAGGAGGCCGTGCAGGATATTGCCGCCAAGCTATTGCAAACCCAGGCCGAGCGGCAAGCCAAGCGCGGCTATCGCTTCTCCAAGGACACCGCCATGCAGGCCGAGTTCGAGGCCGCATTCCCCTATACCGAAACCCCCGACCAGCTCACCTCCGCCGACGAAATCAAGCGCGATATGGAAAAAACGCGCCCAATGGATCGCCTGCTCTGCGGCGATGTCGGCTTCGGCAAGACCGAGGTCGCCATGCGCGCCGCGTTCAAGGCCCTCTTGGACGGGATGCAGGTCGCCGTGCTTGTCCCCACCACCGTGCTCGCCCAGCAACACTACGATACGTTTATCGAGCGCATGGCCGCCTTCCCCGTCCGCATCGACATGGTCAGCCGTTTCCGCACGCGCGCCCAGCAAGATAAAACCCTCGCCCAAACCCTCGAAGGCGAAGTCGATATTCTCATCGGCACGCACCGCCTGCTTTCAAAGGATGTGAACTTCAAGAACCTCGGCCTCGTCATCATCGACGAGGAGCAACGATTCGGCGTCACCGCCAAGGAGCATTTGAAGGAGCTGCGCAAGCAGGTCGACCTCATCACCATGTCGGCCACGCCGATTCCGCGCACGCTCTATATGAGCCTCACCGGCGTACGCGACCTCAGTACCATCAAGACCGCGCCGCAGGAACGCCAGCCGGTCGATACCCACGTAATTCCCTACGACGAGGAAATCATTGCCGCAGCCATCCGCGCCGAGATGCATCGCGACGGGCAGGTCTTCTACCTGCACAACCGCGTCAAGACCATCCATCTTGTCGACAACAGGCTCCGTGCCCTTGTTCCCGAAGCGCGCATCGCCGTCGCCCACGGACAGATGGCTGAAAAGGAACTCTCGGAAATCATGCACGCCTTCGTCGAAGGTCGGTTCGATGTCCTGCTCTGCACCACCATCATTGAAAGCGGGGTCGACATCCCCAACTGCAATACGCTTCTGGTCGAAAATGCCGAACGTTTCGGTCTTTCAGATTTGTATCAGTTGCGCGGGCGCGTTGGCCGCTCCAACCACAAGGCCTTCGCCTACATGATGCTCTCGTCCGGAGGCGAGATGATCGATGCCGCCCGTGATCGCATGAACGCCATTAAGCGCTACACCGGTCTCGGATCCGGCTTCCGCCTCGCCCTGCGCGACCTCGAACTGCGTGGTGCCGGCAACCTGCTTGGAGCCAGGCAAAGCGGCCATATTTCCGCCGTCGGCTTCGACCTCTACTGCCAACTACTCAAGCGCACCATCGCCATCCTCCAAGGCAAGAAGCCCCCGCCCCTGATGGATGTCGTCGTCAAGCTCGATTTCCTCGACCTCTCTCCAAAATCCGGCAACAAGGAAAACGGCGCCTTCATTCCCTACGACTACATCGAAGACGAAAACCTGCGGCTACGGCTCTACCAGCGTATCTCCGCGCTCGCCACCAAGCACGAAATCACCCTCATGAAGCGCGAGATAAAGGATCGTTTCGGCAAGCTCCCTGCCGAAGTCCAGCACCTCATGCTCATTGCCCAGCTACGCATCGCGGCCGCCGATCAAGGCGTAAAATCCGTCATCGTCCGCAACCGGCAAGTCATGCTCTCGAGAGAGAGGGAGTACCTCACCATCGCCGGCCACCACCCTCGCCTCGCCAAAGAAAAGACCACCCCCATGCTCAAGGAGCTGATCGGGCTAATTCCCAACCCGGCGGGGCCGGAACCACGAATGAACACGAATAGACACGAATGCTTTTCCCTCGAAACAAGAGGAACTTGCAAAACCTCTGGCTAAACCTACAACGGTGTAGTGCGTGCTTCCATTCTGATGGAGCACGCATCGTTCGGGTGGAACACGTTGCGTGAAAAGCACGCTCCCGCAGACGGGACGCGAAGCGAGGCTTTCCACG
>DAOUQA010000080.1 GCA_030625905.1 Kiritimatiellales bacterium
GGAAAACTCAGGCAGCCCTCCTGCCCCACCTGTACATCGTCCGTGTGCCCGGTGATTTTTGGATTGATGAACACCAGCGGCATTTCAAGGTCCGGGTTTTCATGCTGGCCATCGTCGGCGACATCGCTCCCGGCAGGAATATCGACGACAAAAACGCGTTCAGCGCGTCCGACCTGCTCGGCAGCTAGACCGACCCCACGCTCCGCATGCATCGTCTCCAGCATATCCTTCACAAGCTCGTGGATATCGCCATCGACGTCCTCCACTTCCACAGCCTTCTTTCGAAGCACCGGGTTTCCGTATGTACAAATAGCTAAACTCATGGGGGCAAGGTTTTCGTTAAGTTGGTCTGTGTTGTCAATCCTCAATGTAAACGATGCTTCCAGCTTCGTTGCGGCAGAGCGAATTTGCTTGGCGTGTGCAACGAGGCTGGAAGCACTCGTCTCACTACATACCTACCGAAAAAGGAAGGGAGGGCGGTGCAGACCGTTTTCGGTGATGATGCCTGAAATCAGTGTGTTGGGCGTGACATCGAACGCAGGATTGTAGACCCGGACACCTGCAGCGGCTCCAACTTCCGCAGGATCGCGCTGCTCGATCGGGATCAGGCCGCCGTGCTCCAGCGAGACATCAATGGTGGAGGTCGGTGCGGCGACATAGAACGGAATATTGTGGTGCTTGGCGAGCACCGCCAATCCATAGGTGCCGATCTTGTTGGCGGCATCGCCGTTGGCCGCAATGCGGTCGGAGCCAACGATGACGAGGTTGATCCTTCCCTCCTTCATCACCTGCGCCGCCATGTTGTCGCAGATCGTCACCACATCGATTCCGGATTGCTGAAGCTCCCATGCTGTCAGACGCGAACCTTGGAGCAGCGGGCGGGTTTCATCGGAATAGACCGTGAACCTCCGGCCTTTGGCATGCGCCACATACATGGGCGAAAGCGCTGTGCCAAAGTCGCCTGTCGCCAGCGCGCCGGCGTTGCAGTGCGTCAGGATGCCGGCCCCCTCTTCAATCAGCGGCGCGCCATGCTCGCCGATAGCTTGGCACATCCGGATGTCCTCTTCGAGAATGGCCAATCCTTCCCGCAACAGCTCGACCTTCAGGGTATCCACAGCCAATCTGTCACACTTGCGCAAGTGTGACAAACACCGCTCCAACGCCCAAAACAAATTGACCGCCGTGGGGCGCGAAGCCGCCAGTCTTTCGGCCAGACGCACCACTTCCGGAACGAACGAGACGGATTCATCCATGTGCTGGGCGGCGGCGGCCAGCCCCAGCGCGGCAGCGCAGCCGATGGCGGGTGCGCCGCGGACGGAAAGCCGCAGGATCGCGTTGTAGATCTCTTCCGCATCGTCCAGCTCCAAATAGACAAGTTCCTGCGGCAGCTTGGTCTGATCGATGATGCGAAGTTTGCCGGGGAGCAGTTGCACGCCCTCTTCATGGCGGGCGAGCACCCTTCCCTCGGCAGTGATCCAGCGTACGGTTTCCAGCATAGATTTATTCCTTTCCCCTGAAATTCACGCTATACCATTCCGCAAACCGAACCCGAAGGGAAGACGAAATGACCGAACAAAAACAAGCCGTAGCCGATTGCATGAACCGCCTGTACCGCCAAGGGCTCACCACCACCTCCGGCGGCAATATTTCCCTGCGCGCCTCCGGCAACCTCATCCTGCTCACCCCGTCCGCCACCGACAAGGGTAATATGACGGCGGAGCAAATCGCCGAGATCAGACTGGACGGCAGCAACCACACGCCCCACCTCAAGCCTAGCATCGAGACTTCGATGCATCTGGAAATCTACAAGCGGCGTCCGCATGTACAAGCCATTGTCCACGCCCACCCGCCCCTGGCCAGCACCTTCGTTGCCGCGCGCAAGCCGATCAACACGCGGCTCATTGCCGAGGCCCGTGCCATTCTCGGTGAGCCGACGATCGCACCCTACGCCCTGATGGGCTCGCCCGAACTGGCGGCATCCGTGGCCGGAAGCTTCAAGGAGCACACCTGTTGCGTACTCATGGAAAACCACGGCGTGCTCTGCGTGGGCGATTCCCTGTTGCAAGCCTTCGATCGCATCGAAGTGCTGGAAAACACCGCCAAAATCAACCTCCACCTTGCGCAGCTTGGCGGAGGTGTGGAACTGAACGATGAACAGTGCCGCGAACTCGACAGCTTGATGGGGCGCTAGTACCTAGGAACACTTAAACTTTCGTGTCGGGTAAAACCATCCACAGATTTCGCAGATTACACAGATGAAATGAAAAATCTGTGCATATCTGCGTAATCTGTGGACAACCCATTTCTGCTGGGCGATAAGGGCTGCTGGCAATAGATGCGAAAAATTAAGATATATAGTGTACTGACTCACAAATAAGCTGGACTTTGATTGGTACATTTTTGCGAGTCAGTACACTAGATGGACGGCAACCCGAAAAGTTAATAATCCGCCTTTATAAACCGTTATTTAACAATCTTGACTTTCGCGGATTAAGCACCGATCCTACCTCCATGCATTATCCTGTACTGGAAGAACCAAAGGACTATTTCAGTGGTATCGGCCAAAACCCGCTTCCGACACCGATCGATATTCTGCTTTTCATGCGCTCCACCAAGGAAAAGCTCCAGCAAGCGGCTTTGCAGAACCGGTCGCATCATCGTTTCGTACTGGTATTCAACCTGGAAACCAAGGGACATGTGCATGTCGACAACCGTGTGCTGGCATTCGATCCCGGACAGGTACTGCTGATCCTACCCTACCAGTTCCACCACTTCAGCCAGTTGGCTTCGCCGAAACTGCATTGGCTGTTTTGCACGTTTGAACTCAAGGCCGAAACCTTCCTTGAGCCGCTGCGGAACCGGGTGCTGGGTGCTGGACAAAGCACCCTGCGCGCACGGGACGCCTTGCTGGAGGAGTGGCGGCGATGCACCAATCCAGCGGCGAAAGGCGAGCTGCAGGACGAACAGATGCAGGCCGCCCTCGTCAGGTTGCTACTAACACTGAAACAGGAAGAAGAGACCTCGGATGCAAGCCTCCCGCCAGAACCCCGCGACAACCTGTTGCGAAGCATCAACCGATGCATGTCCGAATGGAGGGGAAGAACCGTTGTGGTCGCCGACTTGGCAGAGAAGCTGGATCTATCCGAATCGCGACTGCGCACGCTCTTTAAAGAAGCTGCCGGCATTCCGCTGGGACGCTATCTCCAGAACTACCGGCTCAACCGCGCCATGGGTCTGCTGCGAACCACCGACCTGCCCATCGCCGAAATTGCGGAAGAGGCAGGCTTCGGTTCGCCCCAGTCCTTTAGCCGGGTCGTCAAGACGGAGACGGGGCAACCCCCGCGCGCCTACCGCGCCGGGCGGTGAAGCAATTTCGGTTGGGTTTGACGCATATTACATGGGCCACATCTCAACAGAGCCGCCGAGCCGGCGGCGATACGTACCGAAGGCGGCTCGCCTGCCCGCAAGTAGCGTCAAATTAAAACGTATGTGCTCTAATCCGTATCAGCCCCAAAGATTTTCGGGATAATATCCATCTGCCACCCGCTGGCGGATGCCGGCCATGACCTGCGGCTTGTCTTCGGGATAGGTGACGCCCATCCACTTTTCCTTGGTGGGCAAGACGTCAACAACCGCCTCGCCGCTTCTAATCCTTCCATCGATCACTTCGGGAAGCAGGTATTCGCTCTTCAGCTCCGTTCCGGCGCGTGCGAGGAAATCGGTGAAGCCCCCCTCAAGGAATCCAAACAGCGGAGGCGTAAAGCCCCAGGCATTCATGGAAACCAGGTCGTCGTCGGCCATCTCCTTGATCTCGCCCTCCTCGTTGTAGCGGATCACCCCGTCCTCCTTGCGCTCGATCTCAAAGCGCTCGATAACGGTTTCAAGCTGCCCACTTTTCGCGTCGCAAAAGCCGCGCGCCACACTGCCGTGGGGCGAAAGGGTGTTCTTGATGTAGAAGCCGACCATGCAGAAACCAGTGCCGCCCGGATCCGCTTTCGATAGTTGCTTGGAAAGCACCTCGAATGTTTCGCGTCCGTAGAAATCGTCGGCATTGATTACGGCGAATGGTTCGTTCACCACCGACTGGGCGGTCAGTACGGCCTGTCCCGTGCCCCACGGCTTAGTGCGGCCGTCGGGAATGGAAAATTCGGAGGGAATGTTATCCAGTGTCTGGAAAACATATTCGACCGCAATCTTTCCTTCGAGCTTGTTGCTGATCGCTTCCTTGAAGTCGGCCTCGATGTCGGGACGAATGATAAAGACCACCTTGCCGAAACCGGCGCGGATGGCATCGTATATCGAATAGTCGAGCACGATTTCGCCCGATGGCCCAACCGGGTCGATCTGTTTCAATCCGCCGTAGCGGCTCCCCATTCCTGCGGCCATGATCACGAGGGTCGGTTTCATTTTTCTATTCCTTTAGCTAGATTGTTTTGACCGGATAACAGGATACACCGGATTTTAAAATATGCACTGCGAAGCGGTGCCTTGGAGTGCGGCAGCTTAATGCCGCTGTTAAACACCTGCGCACTGCAATTACATATCCTGACTATCCTGTTATCCGGTCTAATGTTGAAAAAAAGCGATGGTAGCTCGAAGGCCTTCATCAAAGCTGGAGATTGGCTCGAAGCCAGCGGCCATGATCTTATCGACGGAGGCCATGGAGTGCATCACATCGCCAGCACGCTCGGGCGCATATTCGATCTTCGAGGAGGAACCGGTCAGTTCGATAATTTTCCTAGCCAGGTCGTTAATCGTCAACCGCCCGCCATAGGCGACATTGAAGAAGCCGGACGGGGTGTTGTTCATGGCCAGAAAAACGTTGGCGGCAACGATGTCCTTGACGTAGATAAAGTCGCGAGTCTGTTCGCCGTCGCCAAAGATGGTGATGGTTTCGTTCTTCGCGGCCTTGTCGATAAAGATCGGGACGGCGGCGGCATAGGCACTGCCGGGATCCTGGCGGGGGCCGAAGACGTTGAAGTAGCGCATCACGCCGGTGTCGAGCCTGCCCTCGCGCGAAAACATATCGCAGTAGTATTCACCATCGAGCTTGGTGATGGCGTAGGGGCTTTTCGGTTCCGGCAGCATGGTTTCAACCTTGGGAACCACGGGGTTGTCGCCATAGTTGGCGGCAGAGCTGGAAAAGCACATTTTCTTTACACCGGCCTTCGCGGCTTCCTCCAGCACCACCAGCGTTCCGGTGGTGTTGATCTCGACGCACTCGATGGGTTTTCCCATCGATTCCGGCACGCTGATCATGGCCGCCATGTGGAAGACATAGTCGACGCCTTCGACGGCCCCGCGCACCGTTGCGCGGTCGGTGATGGAACCTTCGATGAATTCATGCTCCAGCCCCTCCAGGTTTTCCAGATAGCCCGACCGAAGGTTGTCGAGTACGCGCACCTCCGCCTTCCCCTGAAAGTGTTCAACGATATGGCTGCCGATAAACCCGGCGCCGCCGGTCACTAAAACTCTCATACTGGTTATTCTCCTCTTGTCGGATCAAAGAGTTACAGGACCATGGATAACAAGACCATTTTTCCGTGTCTCAACAACATCTATTGTCCTGTTATCAATCGTCTTGTGAAAATATTTTTACTGAAATTTACTTTAGGATTTGGTTTCTACGATTTTCTGCATGGCATCCATCTGTTCTTCCATGGATTGAACCATCTTGAACTGCTTGCGGCACCGATCAATGTTCTGCCCTTCGCGGTGGGTCTTGAAATAGGTATCGCCCTGGAGATAGTCGGTCAGGAAGCGCAGGCCAATCTCGAAGGTAATGAGCGTTCCAGACATTGGAAGCAAATCCTTCTCCTTTGGAACCAGAAAGCCCGAGGCGGTTTCGAGATATCCGTTCACCAGCGCCTCGAAATAGTCGATGTCCATCCAGATCTTGGAAGTGTCCGGCTCGTCTTCGACGACCTGGGTGGTGGTGGTGCGCACCATGTCGCCAAAGTCGTAGAGTACCGAGCCGGGCATCACGGTATCGAGGTCGATCACGCACATGCCCGTTCCGGTGGCGGTGTCGATCAGCACATTGTTGAGCTTGGTGTCGTTATGGGTCACGCGCTCGGGCAGCTCGCCGGAGGCCAGCAGGTCGATCACGGTGTCCACCAACCCCTCGCGGGCAATGGCGAATTCGATGTCGGCCTTCACATCCGCCGCGCGGTTGAAGGGGTCGGCCTCGATGGCTTCCATCAGCGTGTCGTAGCGCGAGCGCGTGTGGTGAAAGTTCGGGATCGTTTCGTGCAGCCGTCCGGGCAGGTCGGCCAGCTGGCACTGAAACTCGCCAAAGGCCTTGGCTGCCTCGAACGCCTGCTGCGTGTTTTCCACCACATCGATCCCAACGGCCCCCTCGATGAAGAGATAGGTGCGCCAAAAATTACCTTCCGTATCCCGGAAAAAATCCTGGCCGTCAACGGTCGGCACCAGCGTCAGCGCCCGGCGGTCGAGCTCTTTCGCTCCGGCGGCCTCGAATTGGACGCGCTGGTGGCGGACCACGCGGCCAATATTGTCCATCAGGCCGGGCACGTCCTTGAAGATCTCGTGGTTTACCCGCTGGAGGATATAATGCGCCTCGCGGCCGGAATCGTCGAAGACCGCCCGAAAGGTGTCGTTGATATGCCCCGAGCCATACGGCTTTGCATCCAGGAATTTTCCCGGGCATTGGAATGCTACTGCGGTTTCATTCAATGGCCCCATGTTTTCTCCGTGCTTAAACTATCCTAAAAACAAGTCTCTCGCCAGCTATTGAACCTCCGACCCAATGAATGCCGCCCGACCGGACAGCGCCTTGTCCACATCGCCGGAAAGCGGAATCAGGCGGTAGGCATAGTGGTAGGCAGTTTCGTTCAAGCGATGTTTTTCCAAGGGCGTGGCATACCATGAATTGATTCCAGCGACTCCGCTTTGTGCCGCATCGATATTCAGGAAAATATCATCCGATCGCTCCATCTGGAAGCTGTAGTCGGATTCGCGCATGGTTTGTTGGCTATAGCGCCGCGCGCCAATGCCCAATGGAGAGCCCTCAGCAACGACTAATAAACCGGCCCCCTTTTCATCCGTCAACGAAACCCAGCGCACGGCGGTTTTATTGCCGTTTTCCTGCGGGCGGGAATAGTCCACCCACTGTCCATCGACCGTTCCGCTGAAAAGGCCAATGGGTTCGAACGTGCGGTCAAAGTAGGTTTCCCCGCCCCGGCCATACCAAGCCATGTTTTCAAACGCCGCAGGAATCTTCCACTCCATGCCGATACGCAGCGGAGGGCGCATGGCCTCTTCCGTATTTTCAAAATCAAAGGCAACCTCGACCACTACTTCCCCGCTGCCAAGCACCGTGTAGATTGCCGCAAAGCCGCCGCGCACATCCGGTAGGATTTTGCGGATCGTGATTTTTGCGACATTACCGGATTGCTTCACCTGCACGCTTTCCACCACAGCATTTGCCGCGGCAACATCCCATGCGGGACTTGGCTTGGGTTTTTGGCGGCGTTCGTTGTCGTTCTGCGCGCGCGATAGCTCGGGCTCTCCCCCTGCAACAATCAAATCCGCTCCGTTGGCCTTGTACGAGGAGAGTCTTCCGCTCGCCTTGTCGAAGGCCACTTCGAAGCCTTTGCCCTTCACCACAATCTCCGTGGCGGATTCATCGACCGAAACCGTCCCCTTGGCGGCGGCACGAACTATCGGTTTTTCCTGCGGCAGCTTAAACTGATCCCATGCCAGCAGGTGGCCTTCCTTGACCAACGGGTGGTAGTTTTTCTTCGCACGGAATTCCAAGGTCAGGAAATATTCCTGCCCCGCCTCCGGAACAATGCCCGGCAGCTCCAGCGAAACGGTCCGCTCCGTGTGCGGCGCAATTTCAAGATTTGGAACGTTGCCTTCGGCAACTTGTTTTCCGTTAGCCTCGATTTTCCAATGTCCGGAAACCGCATCGCCAAGGGTGGTAAAGTCGAACCAGTTCCTGATCTTTACCTGTCCCACCTTCAAATCCGCCGGCTCCACATGCACGTTGCGCTGGAGATATTTCATGGCGAAGAGCCCGGGATGGGGTTCATGGCCTGCATCAATCAGGCCGTTCATGCAAAAGTTGCCGTCGTTGCGAACCCCTTTCGGATCTTCAAAATATCCGCCATAGGCAAAGAAGGTTTCCTTGACCGGGCCTTTGCCGATGTTCTTTTTGAATTCCACCGGAACCGGGGTGCGGAGGCCCTGATCCATCCAGTCCCAGACAAAGCCGCCCTGGGCGGTGTTGTCTTCATAGAACAGATCCCAATATTCCTTGGCGCCGCCGGTAGAGTTGCCCATGGCGTGCATGTATTCGCAGATGATGTAGGGTTTCTTGTCATCGCCTTCGGTGTACTTGCGGATATGATCCGACGTTGAATACATCTTATTGAAAATATCGGTGTTCTTGAAATCGCCCGTGGCGCGCTCATAATGCACCGGCCGGGTGGGGTCGTTTTCCTTGATCCATTGGTAGCAGGCCGCAAAGTTTTCGCCGTCGCCCGCCTCGTTGCCCATCGACCAGGTAATGACCGATGCATGGTTTTTATCGCGCTCGACCATGCGCTGGATGCGATCGAGGTGCGCGACTTTCCACTCCGGTTGCTTGGCGAGCGATTCCGCCTTGTAGCCCATGCCGTGAGTTTCAATGTTCGCCTCGTCCCAGAGCATGATGCCGTATTCATCGCATAGGTCGTACCACTCCGGCATGTTGGGATAGTGGCAGGTGCGCACGGCGTTAAAGTTGTTTTCCTTGAGCCGCTGGATGTCGCGAATCATCGATGCACGGTCAATCGTGTGCCCGGTGTCGGCATGGTGCTCGTGGCGGTTTACGCCTTTGATCAGCACGGGAACTCCGTTCACGCAAAAACGGCTGTTCTTGATTTCCACCGCCCGGAAGCCGACACGCTGCGGGATGACCTCGATGGTTTTACCCGATGCATCCTTGAGCGTGAGCAATACGGTGTAGAGATAAGGATCCTCCGCATTCCACTTCCGGGGATTGGAAACCGGAACCGCAAAGCCGTCCTTCAACTGTTTTACGAACAGGCTTTCACCCTCCGCATTGAGCAGTTGCAATTCCACCGAACCAACGGGATTCGAAATATCCACATCGACCTTTAGAACAGCCTCTTTGTATTGATCGTCCAATTCCGTGACGACGGTAAAGTCGCGGATGTGGGATTGGGCCGTGCTCCACAGATAGACCTCTCGATAGATGCCGCTCAAGCGCCAGAAATCCTGGTCTTCGAGATACGAGCCATCGGACCAGCGGTAGACCTCCACCGCCAGCATATTTTTCCCCGGCTTGAGATACGGGGTGATATTGAATTCGGCGGGCGTTCGGCTCCCTTGGCTGTAGCCCACCTTTTCGCCATTGACCCAAAGATAGAAAGCCGACTCGACACCATCAAAAACGATATGGGTTTCGCGACCGTTCCAATCCTTGGAAACCGTGAATTCACGGCGGTAGGAGCCGACGGGATTCCACTCAGTCGGCGCATGGGGTGGATCCTTTTTGAAGGGATATTTCGCATTGGTGTAGATCCGAAGGCCATGGCCTTCGATCTCCCAGTTGGAAGGAACCGGAATCGTTCCCCACCCGCTTGCATCAAAAGAGGGTTTGAAGAAATCAATGGGCCGGTCGGCGGGTGACTTTACCCAATTAAACTTCCACTCGCCATTCAATGTCTGGATCCACGGCGATGTGGCGCGATCATATTCCAGTGCCGCTTGAGCATCGGGATAAACCATCATGGTCGCATGCGGCGCCTCGCAGTTAACCTGCAACACACTTAAGTCATTCCATTCCTCTGCAACCGATCCCTTTGCAAGCAGGAACAGCCCAATCAATAATATCCATCTATTCATCCGATTTTCTCCATTCTTCGATACGTGTGATAGCTAACGCCATGGGTATCGCCTCCAATGCTTTTTGCGTCGAGTAGTGGAAGCCTTGACGGATCGACATCCACGATGCCGAGCGGGGCGTTGGTTTTCCACGCGCCGCGGGTAAAGTCAGGGATATCGATGGAATCGCTTTT
>DAOUQA010000027.1 GCA_030625905.1 Kiritimatiellales bacterium
AGCTATTGATTAGACCTGCAATACGCCGCTTATTCAACCAGATACTGGGATGAAAGCTATTCCGGTGTCGTTAGAGCCTCTTGCAAAATCGCGATTCGCGAAGCGAGGATTTCCGATGAAACAGACATCGTTCAGGTAGAAAATACCGAGAGGAAAGCGTGCTCCCGCAGACGGGAAGCACGCACCACACAGTTAAAAAGGCTGGGACACCTTGTTTTCCAGGGCTCCGACGGAGCCCTCCATTCTACACCGAAAGGTTTCCCGTCAGGTTTAGAATTTTTACAGTCCGCTATAAACAAAACGGACGCTCCGCATTAGCAGAACGCCCGTTACCGTAGTCCTCCGAAGAGTGAAAGTCTACTTAACCTTTTCCTCCCTGTGCCAGAAGAGCACGACCGGGGTCGCCACGAAGATGGACGAGTAGGTGCCGACCAGGATGCCGATGCAGAGGGCCAGCGCAAAGTCGAAGACCGCGCCATCGCCAAAGATCAGCAGCATGACGACCGTCAGCAACGTGGTGAACGAGGTCAGCACGGTACGGCTGAGCGTCTGATTGATGGAGAGGTTGACGATCTCCTTGTAGGATTTGCCCTTCTCCTTCTCCAGCTTGAGATCCTCGCGAATGCGGTCGAACACGACGATAGTGTCGTTCACCGAATAACCCACGATCGTGAGTAGCGCCGCAATAATCGGCATGCTCAGCTCGTGGCCCATCGCGCAGTAGATGCCGACCGTGATCAACACGTCGTGCGCCAGCGCGGTGATCGCGCCCATCGCGAAGGCAAACTCGAAGCGGATCGAGATGTAGATGATGATGCCGATCAGTGCGAAGATAATCGCCTTAATGCCTTTGCTCTTGAGCTCCGCGCCGATTTGGGAGCCGACGCTGTCGTTCTTCACATCCCGGTAGTTTCCGTCAAGCGCCTTGACGACCGTGAGCGCCGGCTCGGCCTCTTCACCGGATGCACCCACCTTGACTTCAAGGAACTCCTTGCCCTGCACGTCGGACTCGTAGGCCACTTTTGCAGAGGGGAAGCCCACCGAAGCCAAGGCCTCGCGGACGGCATCGCCATCCTGCTTCTGGTCGAACTCGAAGGCCATCACGGTTCCCCCCGTGAAGTCCACGCCGAGGTTGGCGTCGCCCTTGGAGGCAAACAGCCCCCAGGTTCCGACAATCACAAGGATCGACAGGGTTGCCGCAATCTTGCGCTTGCCGATGAAGTCGAACGAGGCGTTGGCCAGTCCGGAGATCGACATCATCTTGAGCGAGTTGATCAGTTTCACATCCGCCATCGTGTTGAAGAAGAGGCGGGTGATCACGAGCACGATAAACATGCTGACGAGGATACCGGCGCTCAGCGTGACGGCAAAACCGCGGATCGGGCCGGAACCCTGCCAGAACAGGATGATGGCAACCAGCAATGTCGTGACGTTGGCATCGAGAATGGTGCTGAACGCCTTGTTGTAGCCCGCGTTGATAGCGCCGGAAATCGACTTGCCGACCTTCCACTCCTCGCGCATGCGCTCAAAGATCAGCACGTTGGCATCCACGGCCATGCCGATGGTCAGCACGATGCCGGCAATGCCGTAGAGCGTGAGCGTCGGCAGGCTAACCGCGCCCCCCTCGAGTGAGCCGGAAAGCACGCCAAGGAATCCGGCGGACACCACCATGCCAACCGGCAGGAGCAACAGCACGAAGACCAGCGAAAGGTTGGCGATGAGCCCCGGCAACATGTAGTAGAGCGCCATGAAGACGAGTACGCCGGCGCCCCCATAGATAAGAGCCTTCTTTCCGCCATCGATGGAGTCTTGACCTAGCGTCGGGGCAACGGTGCGTTCCTCGACAATCTTGACGCGGCCCGGCAAGGCACCGGCGCGCAGGACATTCACAAGGCGGCGGGCTTCCACCACGGAAAAGCTACCGGAAATCTCGGCACGGCCACTGTAGATCGGCTCGTTGATGCGCGGTGCGGAGTAGAGCTTGTCGTCGAGGATAATGGCCAGCAGACGGTAGGAACCATCCTCCGTCGGGCCATACTGCTCCGTCACGTTGCCAAAGGTCTTTTCACCCTCTTTGTCAAACTCCAAGGAAATCTTGGGAACAGACGTCATCTGGTCGTAGGTCACAAAGGCATTGTTGACGGTATCGCCACCGAGCTGCTTGCGGCGCTCGATGTAGTACGGTCGATACACCTTCGATCCATCCCGAACACGATCTTCCATCAGCATGAAGTCGGCGCGCTTGTCGCCAAACTTTTTCAACTCCTCGTAGAAATCACGATCCAGTTCGGCATCCGCTATCTCCATGTCGCGGATAAGGAACTCGCCATTCCCGGCCAGCTTGAAACCGTGCGGAATCTTCCCTTGGGTCATCAGCTCCTGAACCCAAAGATCGCTCTCCTTGTGAACCAGCTTGAAGGTCAAAACCGCGTCGCGCGACATCTGTGCCTTGGCTTCGGCGCGGGTTTCGGCATCGGCACCCGGCAGCCGCACCACGATGCGGCTATCGCCCTCGGGATAGATTTCCGGCTCGGCGGTACCCAGCACGTCGATGCGGTTGCGGATCACTTCAACCGCGATTTCCTGCACGCGCTCGACCTGGTCCTTCAGCTTTGACTCGCTGATGTCCTCGACCGACTCGGCCTCGCCGGCTTCCACCATTTTCTTGGCGACATCGTCGGCATCGACTTCAACCACAAAGCTTGATCCGCCCTTGAGGTCGAGACCCAGCTTTACCTTTTGATCCAACGGGGTAACCAGCGTGATCGACCAGATCACGAGGAACCCGAGCAGTAACCATTTCCAAAGTTTGTTCTTATCCATTTCTATAAACCTTTCCTACTTAACCGATGATTCAATTTCGGTAGGTGTTTCGCCTTTGTCCAATACCTGGGAGATTGCGGCCTTCACTACTTCGATCTTTGTTTTTTCCGCAATCTGAATAATGAGGGATGTTTCATTGACGTTGCAAACCTGACCGAGAATGCCGCTGGTGAGCAGCACGCGGTCGCCAGTCTTAACGTTGGAAATCATCGCCTTGCGCTCCTTGTCGCGGCGGCGCTGGGGGCGGATCATCATGAAATACATCACGCCGAAGAGCAGCGCCATCATGATCGGGAATTGCAGGGGCGAGCCCTTCGCCGGGGCCGAGCACGTTGGCGCATCAGCTTGGGCAATGATTAGGGGTAGTAGATTCATTTAGTTGTTCTCCTTAACGTTTAACACATGTTCTTCCAAAACCACGCGATAGCCGACGTGGAACGCCGTCCGGAACGCATCGAACGTTCCCTCTCCTATCGCCTTTCCCATATCCTTCAAAAACTCCAGATAGCAATGCAGGTTGTGCATCGTTATCAACCTCAATCCCAAAATCTCGCCCACATTGAGCAGATGCCGCACATACGCGCGTGTAAAGTTCCTGCACGCATAGCAACTGCATCCCTCCTCCAGCGGGCGCGGATCCTCCTTATAGAGAGCCGCCTTCACCGGGTAGCGTCCGCGCCGCGTCGAAACCGTTCCATTGCGTGCCTGCCGCGTCGGCATCACGCAATCAAACATATCCACACCGCGTGCGACCGACTCGACCAGCTGAGCCATTTCGCCCACACCCATCAGGTAGCGCGGCTTTTCCACCGGAAGATGGTCGACCGTGTCGTCCACCCCCCGCAGGATCAGCTCGTCAGGCTCCCCGACGCTCACGCCGCCGATGGCATAACCATCAAAATCCATTTCAACCAGCGCCTTGGAACACTCCTCGCGCAAATCGGCATGGACGCCGCCCTGCGCGATACCAAAAAGCAATTGGTCTTCCGTACGGGGCGCTTCCCTGCAAATAGCCGCCCAATCTAGGGTTCTGCGTACGGCTTTGCAAGCGTAATCCTTATCGCACGGGTAGGGTGGACACTCGTCGAAAACCATAGCAATATCGGAGCCAAGCTTGTGCTGGATCTCCATCGATTCGCGCGGACCGATGAAATGCTTTTTTCCGTCGGAATGTGACTGGAACGAAACGCCCTCGTCGGTAATCTTGTTCAGCTTGCCGAGGCTGAACACCTGATAGCCACCGCTATCCGTCAAAATCGCCCGATCCCATCCCATGAACCGGTGTAGCCCACCCATGCGCTCGATCAGATCCGGCCCGGGACGGTCGTTGAGGTGGTAGGTGTTGCCCAGTAGAATTTCCGTACCCAGCTCGTGCATCTCGCGCGGCGACATGGCCTTGACGGTTGCCTGCGTGCCCACCGGCATGAAGACCGGCGTCTCCACCGTCCCATGCGCCGTATGCAGCCGTCCCCGCCGCGCCTTGCACGAGGGATCGGTGCCCAACAATTCGAATTTTCCAATATCTGGATTCAATCTTCTTCCTCAAGTCAGGATTGGGGTTTACAGAATAATTAGGACAGAATAATTCAAGGGACTGAGCATTGGAAAAATCATTCTGTCCTAATTATTCTGTTAAAAAAAACTTCTGCGGAGCTTCCCCCTACTTCACATCCTCGTAGAATTTCGCAAACGAGGTCTGCATGTAGGGAACCAGCCAAAGCATGCCGATCGGGATGATCATGCACAACAGCCCCCACCAGAAGAAACGCCAGTTCAGGCAAAAAAACTTCCATTTATTGCCTTTCATCATCTCCTTGCTGCGGCCGAGCGCCTCCAACGCACCGCAATCCTCGTCATCGGCAATAATGAAGAACACCATGGCATAGCGAAAGGTCGCAATGATGCCCGGAATGATGAACAGCAACGACCACAGGAAAACGAACAGCGAATAGAAAAAATAGGTTCCAAACGATTTCCAAAAACGACGGAATCCGACAAACAGCAACTCCAGCCGCGCTTCGGCATCTCGCGCAATCCCCAGAAAGAAACCCATAAAACCAACTACAATGGCACCCGAAACCAGCAACTCTACAATCTGCGCAAAGAATTGCATGGCACCCACCGCAATCTCTGGACTCGTTCCGCTGGCCGCGCCGAGGATGCTCACAAAGAGAACCGAGGAAAAAAGGAACACGGAAAAACTCATCACGAGGATACAGTAGAGAACATAGCCAAGAACGGCCATGCCCCAGTTCCCTGACAGCACCATGCGCGCCTCGGCCATCAGATCCTTGTTCGACGAACCGCCAAGGGCATCGTCCAGCCCCGGTGTTTTCAGCGAACCGCCCTCATTCAACAAATCATTCAAACCAGCCATGGGTTCCCCTCCATCGGTTTCAAAACGCGCATCTTGCCCAAACCCCGACCGTAAACCAAGCCGGAAGCACAGAACACTTGAAACTGAGGAGATTTAACTATAGTCCATCCGATCCACGAATCCCGACACTCAACGCACATGCACTGGTAGCTCAGCGCGCGCTTGCGCACCCCCGCGCCGGCGTTAAGATCAAGGTTTCCGGCCGCGACAACGACAGCGTCTTCGGCGCCGCCTGCCTCGTGCTCGACCCCGGTTCCGCCTGTACGCTCCCTTCTTTAAAACCATTACACTTCCACGGTTGACACGGCCTTAGTCTGATTGTAATTCTTAAGTTACAAATTAGGGGTTCCCATGAAAATCGGCATTATCGGACTCGGAAATATTGGTCGGGTCCACGCAAAGAATATTCAGGATGGCTTGGTTGAAAACAGCGAACTCGTCGCGGTTGCAAACCAGCCGATCGAGTCCATGGACGACTTTAAAGAACAGGGCATTGCCTGCTTCGACGACGGGTCGGCATTGATCAAATCGGGTCTGGTCGATGCGGTATTGATTGCCCTGCCCACCGCCCTGCATGCCCCGCTGGGCATCCAAGCCTTGGAAGCGGGACTGCACCTGATGATGGAAAAACCACTCGCCTGCCACAAGGCCGAAGCCGAGCGCATTCTCGCCGCACGCCAGCGCGACGACCAGGTTGTTTCCATTATGCTGAACCAGCGCACCAACCCCTGCTACGCCAAATTGAAACAGTGGATCGACGAAGGTGCCATCGGCAAGCTCCAGCGTATTTCGTGGACCATGACGAATTGGTTCCGCCCGGAAATCTATTTCCAGTCCACTGCATGGCGCGCCACTTGGGCCGGCGACGGCGGAGGTGTTTTGATGAACCAGTGCCCGCACAATCTCGACGTGCTCCAGTGGTTGGTCGGAATGCCCGAACGCATCCGCGGCTTCTGCTCGTTCGGCAAATACCACGACCTCGATGTGGAGGATGAGGCAACCGCCTACCTGGAATTTCCGGGTGGCGCGACCGGCCTCGTGGTCGCCAGCACCGGCGAGGCACCCGGGGTGAACCGGCTTGAAATCGTCGGCGACCTCGGCACCCTGAAAACCGATGGAAGCAAAGCCGTGTTGACGCGATGCAGCGGCTCCGTCGCGGCGTTCAGCCGATCGACCGACGAAATGTTCGGCATGCCTGAAACCGAGGACGAGGTTTTCGAACCCACCCAACCCGTTAATCAGCACGCCGTCATCCTCAACAACTTTGTCCAGGCCATCACGGAAGGTGCCGCGCTGATCTCCCCCGCCGAGGAGGGCATCAAATCGCTGGAGCTCGCAGGCGCCATGATCTATTCCACCTGGACGGACAGCGTCGTGGAACTTCCGCTCGATGCCGCGGCCTATGAAACCCGGATCAAGCAAGCCGCGGCGGAATCCACGCCACGCACAAATTTAAGAACCGCCGCGAAAGTGGACATGTCGAAATCGTATCGCTAAACAAAAGGAACCAAGCCATGAGCGAAGACAAGGAGCAAAAAGGTCTCCCGATGACCAGCAAGTGGGATCCCGAAATCCTGGCCAAAGAGGTTGCCGAACTGGATGCACTGGAAACGGCGCCGCTGGGCACAAAAGTTAAAGGATATCTAAAACGCACAGGTCCCGGCCTGCTCCAAAGCGCGATGACGCTGGGCGCGGGTAGCGCGGCCGCGTCGATTGTGGCGGGTGCATACTATGGATATTCTCTTCTGTGGGTCCAACCGCTTGCCATGTTCCTTGGCATCATGATGCTGGGCACGCTGGGCAAGGTGGTGCTCACTTCAGGCGAGCGCCCATACAAAGCTTTTGGTCGCGAAATCAACAAGCCGCTTATTTTCCTGTGGGCCCTAGGTACCGTAATGGCCTCCGTCATTTGGCATTTCCCCCAATATGGATTGGCCGGCGGAGCCGCACGCGATCTGGTCATTCAAATGGGCGGGATCACCGAAAACGCCGATGGCTTCACCGGCCTCGGCTTGGCCGCCAGCTGGGGCATTGGGCTACTGATTCTGGGCATTAATGTTGCCACCACGTGGAACTATGGAAAAGACGCCAAGGGAATTAAAATCTACGAATGGTTCCTGCGCAGCACGATCGCCATCGTGGTCATTATGTTCGGCGCCGTGGTGATCAAGACCGGCATTAAGGTGGATGTGCTCAAAGAATGCAGTTGGGGGTTTGGAATGCCAACCACCGCCAAAGGCGTCACCACCGTGCTTGGCGCCATCGGCGCGGCGGTCGGGATCAATATGACCTTCCTCTATCCCTACACGCTGCTCGCCAAGGGCTGGGGAAAGTCGCACCGCAAACTCATGCGCTGGGATTTGGCGCTCTCCATGTTCCTCCCCTTCATCGTCGTAACCTCGCTCATCATCATTGCCATGGCCAACACCGTCTACCCGCTGGATCCGTCCACGCCGCTCAAGCCGCTTGACGCCGCACAGGCGCTGGTTCAGACCATGGGCCCGATTGGCCGCGTGATCTTCGACCTCGGATTCATTGCCATGACCTGCGGTGCCATCAGCACGCACATGGTCGTTTGCGGATTCACCATCTGCGAAATGTTCGGCCTTGAATACACCACCAAGCGCTTCCGCATGTTTGCGCTCGTTCCAGCCATTGGAATCCTCGGCGTCATTACCAACACCCCCATGTGGATGCCCGTTGCCGCATCGGCCGTTTGCCTGACCATGTTGCCGATCGCCTACGTCATCTTCTTCATCATGAACAACAAGCGCAGCTACATTGGCGACGCGGTCGGAACCGGTTGGAAGCGCGCGCTGGTCAACTTTATCCTGTTGGTCGCGATTGCAATGGCCACCGTTGGCGCGGCCATTAAAATCAAAGGCGGCGTCATCGACAAAATCAAGGTCATGGTCACCACCGAGGAGGCCAAGTAATGGCGGATCCAAACATTGGAAACGGCGCCGCCTACGCGCCGACCGCCAAGGCTGAAAAAGTGGTGGCGCCCGGTGAATTTAACTTTGCCGCCGCCTACCTCGACCACGGCCACATCCATGGCCAAACCAATGGACTGAAAGATGCCGGCGGCACCCTGAAATGGGTCTACGATCCCGACCCACAAAAAGTGGCCGAGTTTCTGGACCGGAATCCCGGCACCCCGGTCGCCGATTCATTTTCCCAACTATTGGAAGATCCCGACCTCCAAATGGTCGCGGCCGCCGCGGTTCCATCCGAACGCGCAGCGATCGGCTTCCAATGCTTGGAAGCCGGCAAGGATTACTTCACCGACAAGGCCCCCTTCACCACGCTGGCGCAGCTCGAAACCGCACGCGCCAAGGTGGCCGAAACCGGTCGCAAATACATGGTCTACTATAGCGAGCGCCTGCACAATGAAGCTGGCATGAAGGCCGGCGAGCTGATTGCTAACGGCGCAGTTGGGCGCGTGTTGCAGGTCATCAATCTCGCACCGCACCGTCTGGCCAAGACCACCCGTCCCGACTGGTTTTTTGACAAAGAAAAGTACGGCGGCATTCTGACCGATATCGGCTCCCACCAGTTCGAACAGTTTCTTTCCTACACCGGTGCGAAGGATGCCACCATCAACTTTGCGCGGGTTGAAAATTTCAATAATGCGGACAAACCAGGGCTTGAAGATTTTGGTGAGGCTTCGCTGACGGCAAATACCGGCGCGTCGTTCTACTGCCGCCTCGACTGGTTTACGCCCGACGGCTCCGCCAGCTGGGGCGATGGCCGCACGTTTGTGGTCGGCACCGAAGGCATCATGGAAGTCCGCAAATATATGGACGTGGCACGGGAAGCCCCTGCCAGCAAAATCTTTCTGGTGAATGGTACGGAAGAACAGGAAATCCAATGCCTGGATAACACCGGCTTTCCCTTCTTCGGCGAGCTGATCCTCGACAGCCTCAACCGCACCGAAAACGCCATGACCCAAGAGCACGCCTTCAAAGCCGCCGAGCTGTCGCTTAAGGCGCAGGCGATGGCAGACCATCTTAAATTTTAGAATTTTGAATGCCGATTTTTGATTTGTGGGTCTGTCCGCAGTTGCGGACTCCGCTTATTCGAAAATCAAAATTCAGCAATCAAAACCCCACAAGCTCGCTAGAGCTTGTAGTATTGCTCCCAGCCCTTGCGGACGTCGTCTTTCAGCAGACTGTTTGCGTGCTTGCTGTTGGTGATTTGCTTCCTTTTCGGGTCAAACCTCAGCTTTTTACCTAGCCGCTGCACCATGCAACCGAGCACGAACGTTTGAGAAAGCAGTCCTGCCACGGCGAACGGCGAACGGGTCTTTTCCTCGCCCATGCAGGCTAGGATAAAGTTTTCGTGGTGGCTGGAGTTCCTTCCGAAATCGCGGGGCAGACTTCCGGCCACCAGCATTTCACGCATCTTTTCATAGGGCGCGATCTGAAGAATATCCGAGTGGTGACCGCCTTTTAAAACATGGTCCTTGGAGTAAATAATTTTTCCCGGCCCCTTCAGTGGTTGATCCTCCATCTCCCTCGGAGTCGGCGCGGGGTTGCCCTGTCCGTCATACCAATCAATATCCATCGCGGGCATGCCGTTGCGTTTCGGAAACTGGAAGTTAATGGTTGATGTGAGCGGAAACACATAGTCATTTCGTCCTGTAAGTGTTTTTGCGGATATCGTTGATGGCAAACCGAGGTCCAGAAATTCGTGTATGGTATCGAGAATGTGCGCACCCCAGTCGCCGAAACATCCGGTTCCGAACTGATGCCAGCCGCGCCAGTTCCCGTAGTGCAGTTTTTCGCTGAAATCGTGCGACTTTGCAGTGGTTCCCTGCCATACATCCCAATTCATTCCAGCAGGAATTGATTCGCCTCTCGGAAATCTTCTCACCTTGTCCCACTTGTGCCAGCGACGAGCGCCATTCATTTGGGCATCGACATGCGTGACGTCCTTGATGAGCCCCGCTTCCTTCCAGGCCTTGAACTGGAAATAGTTATTGCCGGAATGCCCTTGGTTGCCCATCTGGGTGACGACCCCGTATTTCTTTTCCGCGGCCATCATCAACTCGCATTCCTGGAACGTGCGGGCCAGCGGCTTTTCCACATAGACGTGCTTGCCCAGCATCATTGCCGCCATGGAAATCGGGAAATGGGAATGGTCGGGAACACCGATGCAGACCGCGTCGATCTCGTTGCCCATTTTATCGAACATTTCACGGAAATCGCGGAACTTGCGGACACCCGGAAACTTAGCGGCAGTTGAGGCGGGGGTAGCGGTTTCACTCATCCATCCTTGCTCAGCATATCCTGCTTTCGTCACTACAGGAGAATCACTATCAATGTCCACATCGCATAACGCCACAATATTAACATTGGGGTCGTTTGCGAATGTCTGAAGAATATTACCGCCCTGCTGGCCGACTCCAATGGCGGCCAAATTCACTTTTCTGTTCGCACCGAGCACCTTGCCAGGAATCATCGCCCAGCCCGCCGCCGCACTCGTTGCCATCAGTGTGTTTCTTCTTGAAATCTTCATTCTACAGTCTCCTTGCAACCGGCATGGTCGCACTTTCCAACAGATGGAATGAAGTTTTACCGATTGACGCTTGCAACTGCAAACCCATTTTGTCACTTTCCATGCAAACAACTTTTAAACCCATAACCCAACGGTGGATACGATGAAAAAAACCCTATTTGCACTCGCCCTCATAGCCGGGATCGGCTGTTCTTCACTTCAGGCAAAGAACGCTGGATGGGTCGATCTTTTCGATGGCAAAACACTCACTGGCTGGACTAACCCTTATGATTGGGGTGAATCCACGGTGGTAGACGGCGAAATCCATCTGGTGGCCAACAAAAAGTTTTTCCTTTGCACGGAAAAAACCTATTCCAACTTTATCTTTGAGGCCGAAATTAAAATGCCGGAAGGAACAGCAAACTCGGGTTTCATGTTCCGCTGCCACGTCGAACCCAACAAGGTCTACGGCTACCAAGCCGAGGTCGACACCTCCGACCGTGCGTGGTCGGGCGGACTCTACGAAGAAGGCCGCCGAGCATGGCTGAACCCAACAAAGCCCAACGACTCCCCTTCCGGCGACGCCTTCCGCAGAAAAACCAAGGGCTCGTTCAAGCGCCACGACTGGAACAAATACAAAATCCAAGCCGAAGGCTCCCGTCTTCGCATCTGGGTCAACGGCGACCTCTGCACCGACTACACCGACGACGTGGATGCCGCAGGCTACATCGGCATCCAGCACCACGGAGAAGTCGGCCAGATTTATAGATTCCGCAACATCCGCATCAAGGAACTATAGGCGGAACAACGTCTGGAATTCATGCAACCTTTCAAACCCGGCCGCAACCCGTCCAAAACTATTTCCGTTCCCCTTACACGCTATAGATCATTGGAAAACATGGACGAAGCGGCCTTCGAGTTTTTCACCGTCGATCTTGACCGCATCGAGTAGGAGTTTTTTCTCGCCCTGCATGGCAACGGTGCTGCACCAGGCCACGGAGAGTCCGTCGCGGCTTTCGGCGTGTACCAGCAGCATATCGGCCTGGTCGGCGGTGTCCATGTGCCGCATGGTTCCCTCGGAAATGTGGATAAAGGCGTAGCCATCGCGCTCGGTGAGCCTCTTCTTCAACTCCCGCACGATCTCGTCCTTCTCCATCCCGGCAATCGGGATGACTTCCATGATTCCTTCCTCGTTGAATAGAAAAAAAAGTTCTACGTGCGTTCCGGCTTCAAGAAACTGCCGCCGCGCTTCTACATTTAACATTTCAATCCATTGGGTCAGCGATCCTGCTTTATCCTGTCCGTTCCATTCTGGTGCCTGCATAGATACTCCTTTCTTTTAAAAAGATGATACCTGATGCTTCTGCAGAAAAAAAGCGGTGTCGCCCTTTGGTTGCCACCGCACTCCAAAATATTCTACCCTCCGACCATGTTTATCCTCAACAGCATTGCTCCAATCTTTCTCCTGATCGCCCTCGGAGCGATTTTGCGTAAAACCCAGTTTTCCCAGGAGGCCTTTTTCAAAGGACTCAACCGGCTGGTTTTCTGGTTTGCGCTGCCCGCTCTACTCATCAGCCGGATCGGTGTCGCAAGCATCGATCTCCCAACCATCTCGCAGATCATCCTGCTCTTTTCCGCCGCAACCCTCCTCAGCCTGCTACTCGCTTGGCTTGTTGCCCGCTGGATGGGTCTTCCGATGCCGAAACGCGGATCATTCATCCAAGGATCGTTCCGCGGGAACGGAGCCTTTATCGGCCTGCCCGTCATTGCCTACACGCTCGGCGCCGAAACGCTCGGAACCGTCGTACTCGCCCCCCTCGTAATCCTATTCAACATTCTCGGCGTCACCGTACTACTGCACTACAGCCGCCGTAAAACCAGCGCCGCCGAATCCATAATCACCTTTCTTTCCCAGCTCATCAAAAACCCGCTCATTATGTCCTGCGCCATCGGCCTCGGACTGAACCTCACCGGAATATCTCTTCCGCTCTTCCTTGGCCGCCCACTCGATGCACTTGGCAATGCCGCGCTCCCGCTGATTCTCATTAGCATTGGTTCCTCGCTCGAATTCGAGCGACTGCGCGGCTCGGCCTCCCCCACCTTGATCGCCTCGCTGATCAAAGTCGCCATTACGCCCGCTATCGGCTTCCTGCTTGCCGGTTTTTTTAATCTCGATTCCACCGAGCGGATGATCGCCATTCTTTACCTCGCCTGTCCCGCCGCCGGCATGTCGTATGTGATGGCCGAAGTGATGGGCAACGACGGCCCGCTCGCCGGGCGGATCGTGGCCTTGAGCACCCTGCTCTCCGCCATCACCCTGCCTATCATTATTGCCCTTGGTCTTTAACGGGAGAATTTGCCGCAAAAGAGCACAAGGAACGCAAAAAAAGAGTCTTTGAGTTCTCTGCGTTCCTTCGCGGCCATAAAAATAGTCGTATGATTAAGTTCGAAAACATCACGCTAAAGGTTCATCGGCAAACGTTGCTCGATGATGCAACGCTGCAGATTGCCGACGGCGATAAGGTGGTGGTGCGCGGCGCATCGGGGTGCGGAAAAAGCTCGCTGCTCAAATGCATGGTCGGCGCGCTCCCAACGACGAGCGGTTCCGTTCGCGTCGACGGCTTGGAATTGTCCGCCGATACGGTTGCGGAGATTCGCGCCCGCATAGCCTTCATTGGGCAGGAACCCGTGCTCGGGGCGGAGAAGGTCTGCGATGCCCTCCTTCTGCCCTTCCACTTCAAGGCGCATTGCGGCAAAAAGCCCAGCGATGAACGAATTTTCCAGCTTCTGGAACGCCTCCATCTTTCCAGCAACATTCTCGACAAGCCAAGCAAACGCATCTCCGGCGGCGAGAAACAGCGTATCGCCGTCATCCGCGCCCTATTGCTCAATAAAACCATTTTCCTTGCCGATGAAATAACCTCTGCCCTCGACCCGGAAAGTAAAGCGGCGGTCATGGCCGAACTCTTCCGTCCGGAAATCACCCTGCTTTCCGTCTCGCACGACCCCGACTGGGTCAACGCCTGTACCCATGTCGTTAAAATCCAAAATGCAAAACTTCAGGAGATTAGCCGCCAAAGAGCGCAAGAAACGCAAGGGAAAGAGGTTTTGAGTTCTTTGCGATCCTTCGCGGCCAACAAAAACAATGGAGATGAGCATGACAGCTGATCTCTCCATCCTTTCGCTGGTGTCCATGTACGCCCTCATGCTGATACCGCTGGCGATCTTCTTCCATCTCCAGCTCGGACTCATCCGCGACACGTTGCTGGCGATCGGTCGCATGACCGTTCAGTTGCTACTGGTTGGCCTCTATCTCAACTATATCTTTCAGCTCAACAACCCATTCGTGAGCCTGCTCTGGGTGGCCATCATGCTGGTGGCGGCCAACCTCAGCATCCTCAAAAAGGCGGGGATGAAGCGCGGCCTCTTCTTTTGGCGCTCGCTGGCCGGCGTGGCCGGAAGCACCCTCTTTGTCAGCGGGTGGTTCATCCTCGTCGCCATTCGACCGGAACCGGCCTACGACGCGCGCTACATGGTTCCAATCGTTGGAATGATTCTCGGAAACTGCCTACGCAGCAATGTCCTGAGCCTGGAACGCTTCTATAGCGGCATCCGAAAAAGCGAAAACGAGTTCATGACCTACCTCCTGCTCGGCGCCACCCTGCGCGAGGCCACCCGCCCCTATCTGCGCGACGCCATAAGGGCCGCAGTCAACCCCTCCATCGCCACCATCGCCACGATGGGCATCGTCTCCCTGCCCGGCATGATGACCGGCCAGATTCTTGGCGGCGCCATGCCGATGGAGGCCATCAAATACCAAATCGGCATCATGGCCTGCATCTTCACCGCCATGGTCGTTGCATCGCTCATGAACATCCTGCTCAGCCTGCCCGTTGCCTTCGACGACCACCAGCGCCTGCGGCAGGATATCTTCACCATGTAGGGCAACAAATCCGCACGGTTGTGCGTTATTGAACACTGAACTGGAGAGAAGCATGAAAAAACAGATCCCCAACTTGATCACCGCCCTATCCCTCATTGTTGCCATCGGCGGAATTTCATTTGGCATAGCATCCACCCGGCAGAAGAAGGCCGCCGAGGAGGAAGCCAACCGCTTGCGGTTGCAGCTGGCCAAGATGCCAGCCCCGGCTGCAACAGCAAAAAAACCGCCGACCCCCTCTCCAGAAGTATTGGACGACACCAACGCCGTGGCAAGACTTGAGG
>DAOUQA010000036.1 GCA_030625905.1 Kiritimatiellales bacterium
CCTTCATGCCATCGAGCGTCATGTCGTCGGGAAAGGTATTCTTGCAAAACTCGATGTAGCGTCCCATCGCATCGTCGATCCGCTTCGCCTTGCCGACCTCCTGCGCCACCGGGCGTATGTTGTTGATGCGCCCGCTCAAAACAAGATCTTCGATCTCGGCCTCCATTTCATCCGGGAGCTTGTAGCCGGTGCGGGCAAAGATTTTGATACCATTGTCGAAATAGGGATTGTGCGAGGCGGAAATCACAATGCCCGCATCGGCACGCATACTCTGGGTGATGAAGGCCACGGCCGGCGTCGGAATCGGCCCCAGCAGCAGCACATCCACCCCCATCGAGGTGATCCCGGCCGTCAGCGCGTTTTCGAGCATGTATCCGCTCAGGCGCGTGTCCTTGCCAATGATGATGCGCGGCCGCGTACCCCTCTCCGCGTGGTGCTCCCTGCAGGTATAGGCCGTGGCGCGCCCAACCTGAAGCACCATTTCCGCCGTCATGTTCCCCTCGTTCGCCATGCCGCGAACGCCATCTGTTCCAAATAGTTTGCCCATAGATCCTCTCCAGTTTCCTCAAGTCATGGTTTCTTCAAAGCAAGCTTCCCTTTTTCCGTAAGCCGGTATTTCTGGAGGCGGCTGGTGGGTTTGCCGGGGAGGGTACGCTCTAGCAACCCCATCTCCAAGGCTGGCATCAAATAGAGATTGCGGAAATTAGCCTGACTTTTCAAATTCATCGTTTCCTGCAATGCAACCCGCCCCAATGGCTTGACAAGCGCCTTTAGCAACATTTTGACTTCACCTGTGACTTCACCTGTGACTTCACCTGTGACTTCACCTGCGACTTGACCTGCGACTTGACCTGCGGAAACCGGGTTGGATCGTAGAAATGAGATGGAAAACCAGGTGTCTTCCACCTCGATGGTTGGCGCGGAACAACCATATTCCTTCATTCCGTTTCGCATGCGCTTGATGCCGGAACCGATATTTTCAACCAGATCCATGCGTTCGAGCATCGAAAAAAGAAGCGGATTGCGGGGGCGGCTGACCCGTCCGAGATCCTTGCGTTCAAGCCCGGCCACCAGCCCACCGGAATTAATGAACTCCACTCGATCCCGGAAAAGGTTGATCTGAACATGGTCGGTGAATCGATAGTCCCGGTGCGCAATCGCATTGAGCAACGCTTCCCGCAAGGCCGCCTCGGGCAGCTCCAGTTTTTCAACACGGGCACCGGCCCCGATGATGTATTCTGTATCGAGGTGCGCCAGCAACCACGTCATTGCACCCTCGAAATCTGCGGCAACACCGTCGGCAAACACCTGTTTGTCCAGCACCTTGCTTTTCCCGGTTCCCTGAAACAGCACACACACCACGGATGCCTGCAAAAAGAAGTTCGAAACATCCCGTGCAAAGAGCAGCGCGCCGGCATTCGTCATATTGCCGCCATCAACCACCTTCAGGTTTTGCAACACATCGTTTCGGCGAAGTCCTTTGGGCAACGATGCCGCATCGGCAAACCGACTGTATTTTCCGGGATCGAAATCCCGATCCATGGAAAAACCGGAACAGGGCTGACGATCAAACTGTATCAGCCCCTCGGAAAAAAAGAATTCTCGAATTTCATCGCGACCCATCTGCTGGCAGGTTGAGGCCTCGCGCAGGTAGAATTTCCCGTTGGCGGAATAGGGTTTGTCCGCCCCCGAGGGAACCGACACAACGAGCACCTCGCCCACAACGTCCAGATCAATCAGTAGCGAAGGTTCCATGGAGCGAGCCACATTCTGCACTTCCGATTTCACGCGGTTCGGATTGCCAATACCGACAACGGAACCATGGTCATCCACACCCATGAGAATCCGCCCTCCGGCGGAATTGGCGAATGCGCAGATCTCGCGCCCCAGATGTGCCGCCGTACGCTTGAACTCCAGAGAATAACCCTCTCCCACCGCAATCAGCTTGCCTAATTCGTCTTTGGTCAGTGTTTGCATTTTCTTAAATCAACCCTGTCCGGGGAAAATCAACGGAATGGTCTGCCGCCCATTCCTCCTATAGACCTTAAAATCGCCATCGAGCGTAAATACCTTGCTTCCGTCATGGATTTCACTCATGCGCACTAGGCAGGCATCGGCCAACGACATCGGCACATCGGCATATTTCTTCATCAGCTTGCAGACGGAGCCAACATCGTGCTTCAAAGAGAATCCGATTTCGAGGAATCCGGCATCCATTAGTTTAAAGATAAGTTCCTGTTTCTGCCCGAGTAGAAAACAGGCTTCCGCGATTACCGCCTCGCAGGTGAGCATCGGCTGCTTGATTTGTTGAAGCTGCTCGTTCACCCATGGATGATTTCGTTCCCGGGCGCTGATTGCCGCCACCAATGGGCCTGTGTCAACAAGAACTGGATTTATCACGTCCAAAACCTTCCATGTATTTCTTGTTGGTCGCCAAATCAGCAGGGCCGTCCTTGACACAGCCGATTACGCCCAAGGCCATCGCCACGTCGTATGCCGACTGCCCTCCGCCATCAGAGGATTCATGCAGGTATTTATCCAATGCGGTACGAGCCACTTCGGACTTGGAGGTAGACAAGCGCTTTGCCTTGGCCGCCAGCTCCGCCGCCATCAATTCAGGTATTTTCAAGGTCAGGGTGGTCATGCAAACCTCCGGTATTTCCTATCTGCCCAAAGGATAATACCCACAAGGTGGATGTCAATCCTATTGCTCAACACAAATAAGGGCGAGTAGGCGGGCAGGCGAGACGCCTGCGATATAGAAGCCACCAAAATAATTTGCTTGAATCTCATTTCACACCCCACAGCTTGGCAACCTCGTCGACAATGGATTGTAGCCAGAGCCTGCCTGTCTCCCGGGTTTCGGACTCCAAGGATTGAATGGCCTCTATGTACGAACCGCCGACCGGCAGGAGAGCCAGCGCGGAAAGGAACGTTTCCTTGGCCTGGGTGTTTCCGGTCCATCCGGATTGCCTTAACTCGAATTCCATGGTTTCCCATGTGTTGTGGAAGAGGTGTTGCGAAGAAAGAATCCCCTCGGGAACATTATTCTGCTTTTCCAGCCATAGGAAGGAGTGCTCCAAGTTTTGCGCAAAGTCGCCGAGGCGCCGGATACGTTCAGCCAGCACCAAGTCGATATTATTCAATCCACCGGCAAGGCAGGCCTTGTCGAAGCGGTCGCGGCACATGAAGACCTGGCGCACGTTTCGATACCATTCCTTCAACGCAACGATGTTTCCAATATAGAGCAGGTTGTTTTTAACGATGCGGTCAATGCCCTTATACACGCCGGTTTCATAAGGTTGCGTTCCGGGTTTCGGGGTGGACGGAATGTGGAGCTGGTTTTCCTCCAGAATATCCTGCCGGCAAATACCACCGGCCGCAACGACGGAGCCGTAGGCCATGCGCACGGGGCCGACGAGCCCCCCCTGCCCGCCAAGGAAGATCGGATTGTTGTCGAGAAACACCCCTTGCGGGACGTCGCCAAGAAGCGATGCGGTAGCCTTGTCCTGGTGCGGGGTATAGTTGAAATGGACATAGGATGAGCCGACTTCGGAATGGTTCTTTCGGCTGGTTCCGCCCGCCATAAGAATGTCGCAAAAATTGATCAGGCTACCGAGTGTGGCGAACGGAAGCAGGATGGTTTGCTTGAGGCCGACGGTGTGCGCAGCATGAGCCTCTTCTTCGAGGATGGTGCCGGTGCGGACGTGTGCGCCGCTACCCATGTTGGCTCCATCGAAGAAGGTTGCGCCCGAAAAGGTGCCGCCCTTGAGCTCGACATTGTGGCCAAGCTGGCAGTTATCGATGGTGGCCGGTGCTTCCGCGCCAATGACACTGCCGGAACCCATGGAGGTTTCCTCCCCCTGGATGCGGCAGCCGGAATGGATCACCACATCATCCGCAATGCGGGAAATATCCACTTCGGCTCCGATCACGATACCGGCCTTTGCCCATTCATCTATTCTGCGGTGCTTCATTGACTCAACTCCGGTCTGGCTCCAACGCTGTAAAACACCGACAGAATCTATCAGAATCCCCCGGAATGTCGCTCTCTTTTTCCGAGGATTGCGTTTTACGATAAAATAGTTCCCGCCGGACTCATCGAAGTTATCTCCCGCATCGTTTCCGCTGGTTGAGTTGAGTTCGCCCTTGCCGGTCTTGAGTTTATAGTGTTTCCTTTCATCACCGGTTGGGTGGGTTGTTGTTTTGTTTGGCGTTTGTCTTAGCCGCTCCAGCCCAATAGGTAACGCTTGTATTTAAACTTTTATCTAACGGATGCAGGATCATGTTAAAGTTTCTCAAAATGCTGATCGGGATCATGCTCTTGCCCGCCTGCTGGGCGGTTTCGGTGGCGACCTATACGCTCTACCAGGTTTCGGGGGAGGCGGTAGACGGATTCGGGGCATGGGCGCTGCCCTCCGGGTTTGCGCTATGGGTGGCGATCTATTTCCTGCTGCCCCGGCCTTCCCGCACGTATGTGCTCGGGCACGAGTTGACCCACGCCATGTGGGCGCTGATGATGGGCGGCCGCATCGGGAAACTCAAGGTGGACAGGAACGGCGGCCATGTGCTGTTGTCGAAGACCAATTTTGTGATCACCCTTGCTCCCTATTTCTTCCCGTTCTATGCCTTCCTTGTGATTGCCACCTACTATCTTGCTGGCATCTGGCTCGACGTCGAACCCTACAAGGCGTGGTGGCTCGGTGCGGTGGGTTTCACCTGGGCATTCCACGTTACGTTCACGCTGAACATGCTCGCCGAACAGCAACCGGATATCCAGGAGCATGGCCGGATCTTTTCCTATGCGATCATCTACATCATGAATGTGTTGGCAATCGGTATCTGGATGGTGCTGGTGGGTTCCCCGAAACTTGCGAGCCTCAGCGAGCTGCTCACCCAAGAACATGCCTCCGCCTACCAGCAGGCCTACCGGCAGATCGTCTCGGCATGGGTTTATGTGGCGAAGTTCTTCGGAAGCCTGAACTAGAGAAATTTCGGTTTGTTTGCTAAAGCCCGGTTCCGACTACGGTTTTCTTGAGGTTGGCGCCCCCCCCCTACTCGGAAAGTTCAAGGACTTCGGGGGCTACCTGCTCGATCATCTCGCGGCAGAGTTGTTCCACATATTCCTTGGAGGGGGCTTTCAGCGCTTTGCGAGCCAATTCCATCGCACCGGAATAGAACAGCTTGCGGATCACATCCTTGATCATCGGGGTCTGGGAAGGACTTACACTCAATTCATCGACACCAAGTCCAATCAACAACGGAACAAAAAGCGGATCGGACGCCATTTGTCCGCAAACACAGGTCCAGAGGCCATGTTCATGGCTGACTTTCACGACGTGGTCAATCAGCCGGACAATTGCCATGTGCGCCGGTTTGTAGAGATGTGCAACGTTTTCGTTGCCCCGATCCACCGCCATTGTGTACTGGATCAGATCGTTTGTCCCAATGCTGAAAAAACTGACATGCGGTGCGATGATGTCGGCAATAAGCGCGGCGGACGGTACTTCGATCATGGTTCCGATCTGGATATCCTCGTTGAACGAAACCCCTTTCTCCCGCAGCTCGTCCATGCACTGGCGCAACAGCGCATTCGCCTCGATCACCTCCTGCACACAACAGACCATGGGATACATGATCTGCACATTGTCGTACGCGCTCGCGCGCAGGATTGCGCGCAGTTGCGTTTTGAACAGTTCGGGGCGCAAAAGACACAAGCGAATGGCCCGGGAACCCAGGAACGGGTTTAATTCATCGGGCTTTTCAAAATTGGCCGGCAACTTGTCGGCACCGAGATCCAGCGTCCGGATCACGACGGCGGAAGGGTATTGGGATTTGGCCGCCCGTTCATATGCCGCAGCCTGCTCTTCTTCGTCCGGCAAGGTATCGCTTCCGAGAAAAAGAAACTCGGTGCGAAAAAGACCAATTCCCTTGGCACCGCGCGCGACGACGCCGTCAAGCTCTTCGAGCAGTTCGATATTCGCCGACAGCGGTACCAGATAGCCGTCCAAAGTTTCGGGAGGCTTGTCGCGCAGGGTATCGAGTTCGTTGAGAATCTGTTTCTGCTCTTCGGCACGTTTCTCATATTCGGCCAGGCGCTCCGCAGTGGGATTGACGAAGACCCTCCCCTTGGCGCCATCGATCAGAACGGTGTCGCCGGAGGAAACCGCGGTGGTAATATTGTGTAGCCCGACAACGGCGGGAACCTCAAGCGCCTTGGCCATGATGGAAGTGTGGGAGGTTTCGCTTCCAAGGTCGGTAACAAATCCATGCACCAGTTTCCTGTCGATGCTCGCGGTATCGGAAGGGGAAAGGTCGTGGGCAACGACAATACACGGTTCCGATATCTGCCCCACCTGATTGAGCGATTCACCAGCCAGATTAGCCAGAATACGTTTGGTGACATCACGAATATCAACCGCTCGTTCGGAGAGATAGCTATCGTCAACCTTGGAAAGCATTTCGGCATAGCGGGTGGCCTCCGCCTGCAGTATGGGCTCAACATTCACCAAATCCTTCTTTACGGTGCGAATGACATCTTCAATGAAGGAGCGGTCGTCGACCACCAGCATGTGGGCATCGAAGATGCTGGCGTGTTCATCGCCCAGCACATCCGCCATCTGCTTCTGAATCAGCATGAGCTGGTCGTGGGTGGCAATAAGCGCCTCTTCGAAGCGCGCGATTTCGAGGGGGATTTCTTCCGGCGTGATACTACGCTGGACGGCATGCTGGATTTGGGGGCAGAGGATCTGGACTTGCTGGATAGCGATGCCCGGGGAAACCCCGATTCCCTTGAAGACAATCTCTCTCTTTTCGCGTTTTTCAGCCACGGGGATCAGTCCTCGTAAAACTTGTTGGCAAACAACTCCTCGATCTCGGCCATGGCTTCCCGGGCATCAATCCCCGATGCGCTCACCTGCATGGTGCTGCCGGGATAGCCTTCTATCGTCATCAATCCCATGATGCTCTTGCCGGAAACCTTGTTTCCATCTTTTTCAATGAAAATCTCGCACTCGTACTTTCCGGCAGCCCTAACAAGCAACGCGGCCGGCCGGGCGTGGATGCCATACGCGTTCAATACCTTAAGCTTCTTTACAATCGTCTGTTCAGCCATGCTGCACCCGCCCTTTGGTTAGCCGGCTGATGATCTTGTCATCAAGCTCCTTGGCGGCATCGTGTCCCAGCTCCTTGAGTTTCTGGTTGAGTGCGGCAACCTCGACGATATTGGCCATATCGCGGCCCGAACGAACCGGAAGCCTGATGCAGGGAAGCTTCACACCCATCAATTCAATACTCTCGGGATGAACCCCGGTGCGGTCTTCGTCCCCCGAAGGTTTCTCCAGGTCAATCACCACGTCGAGTTCCGTTTGCCGTCGAATCGACGCGACACCAAAAAGGCTGGGAACATGGATAATCCCAATTCCGCGTATTTCCATGTGGAAGCGGGTGACTTCATTTGCCCAGCAGAGAATACGCCCGCGGCTCGTCCTTCGGATTTCGGTAATATCGTCCGATACCAAACTATAGCCGCGTTCGATCAACGAGAGTGCCGTTTCGCTTTTTCCTATGCCGGGGTTGCCCCGCAACAAGACCCCGATGCCCATGACTTCCATCATGGTTCCCTGGATGCGCTCGCGCGGTGCCGCGAGCTTTTCAAGCAGCACCGTGCATTCGTTCACAAAGTTCATCGTCACCAGCGGTGTCCGCATGACAGGCACCTTGAACCGCTCGGAAAGTTCGAGGATTTCCGAGGAAGCTTTGCGGTTGCGGGTGATCACAATGCCTGGAATCTGCTGATTGAACAACTCTTCCAGCCGGCGGCTCTTTTCCTTGTTGGACAGGCTTTTCAGGTAGGTAAATTCGGCCAACCCGAAAACCTGGATGCGCTGGTTCGCAAAATACTGAAAGAAACCCGTCAACGCCAATCCCGGGCGGTTCATGGCGATTTCCGGTATCTTCCTAGCCAGGTATTGTTCCCCTGCAATTATGCTGAGCGATAAACGCTCAGCCCCTTCGTCCCATAGGTCTTGTACTGTAATGGTCAAATTCTATCTCCTGAACTACCGGGTGGATTACTTGTGATGTCCCTGCACTTTGTCGCGCTGCTTGCGCAATTGGCGCTCGGCATGTTCGGCCGACCGGTCGATCGCATCATACATATTTTCAGACTTCTCGGTCGAGGTGACACGGATATGGTTGGCCGCCTGAACCACCACTTCGGCCACATAGTCGCGATTCTCCATATCCAAAATCACATGCACGGTCTCTATCCGAGGAAACATACCCAGACATCGCTCAAGCTTTTCGTTGACATGATCCTTGATATTGTCGGTTACATTGACATGCCGTCCTGTGATCGTTACTTGCATGGTTGCTCCTTTCGGTTGGGTTACATAGTGAACCGCGGCCCCAGATAGAGTTCGCGGCTCACCTCATCGTTTACTAAAAAATCGCGGTCGCCTTCGCGCAGCACCTTGCCCTCGCAAAGCAGGTAGGCGCGATCCACCACGGCCAGCGTTTCGCGCACGTTGTGATCGGTGATCAACACGCCGAGTCCCTTCTCCTTCAGGTTGCGGATAATATCCTGCACATCGTTTACCGCCAGCGGATCGACTCCGCTGAAAGGCTCGTCGAGCAGGATGAGCGAGGGATTGGTGACCAGCGCACGGGTAATTTCAAGGCGGCGGCGCTCCCCGCCGCTAAGCGTGTAGGCCCGCTGCTTGGCCAAATGGCCGATTTTGAGCTCCTCCAACAGGAAATCAAGGCGCTTCCGGCGCTCTTTCCCTGAAATCGGAAGCGTTTCGAGAATCGACATCACGTTTTCCTGCACGGTCAGCTTTCGGAAAATGGAGGGCTCCTGTGAAAGATAGCCCATGCCCCTGCGCGCACGCTTGTACATAGGAACCGAGGTGACGTTCTTTCCGTTGAAGAAAACCTTTCCGGAAGTCGGGCGGACAAGCCCGACGATCATGTAGAAACTGGTGGTCTTCCCGGCACCATTGGGACCGAGTAGCCCGACAATCTCGCCGGGTTTCACAGTGAGTTCTACCTCCTGCACCACCTTGCGACCCTTGTATGCCTTTACCAGTTTTTTGGTCTGGATTAAATAGGTTTCTTCTTTCACTTCCATTATGGGTGCTTTTCCCCGAAATTCGTGAAATCCAAAATTAAAAATATGCCGCGAAACTGCATCAGTCTTTCAAATCCTTTAGGAATTTCGCCTTCATCTCTTCGTCCGGATAGAGCAACACGCGGGCGTTGGGTTCGCAAACCATCCGCCGCGTCTCCCGCCAGAATGTAATCCGGTCGCCTGTCATGATATTTCGTCCCTCCTTGACCTTCGGGTCGCCAGCGAGCACAAACCTGCCCTCATCCGCATAGTAGTTTGCACGGTCGGCTAGAGCCTTCCTGTCGTCTGTTTGGATTATTACCTCAGATAGTGCTTCGATCCAATCAATTTCGTTGTTCTCTTTTAAATGGAGCACGACCTTTCCGCAGTTCATTGCACCGCGCGGGTCGCGCATGCGCACATTTCCATCAAACTCCGCCAACGACCGCTCCTCGTCGTAAACCAGACGGTTGGAACGGATTTCCGTATTCCCCCCACCCTGCGCAAGCCCACCCGTTTTCAGATCCGAATCACTGGGGATCTCCAGCAGCGCATTCGGCTCGCAAACCATCCTGCGGCTACCCTTGATCCAAAACTTGATTTGCCCACCGGACAACCGGTTTCCACCCTCGGAAAGCTGCGCATTCCCGTCAAGCTGGATCGCGCCGCTCCGGAAGCCGTAGATCGCGTTATCCGCCGTCGCCGTGCGCCCTTCGCTGGCAATCCGGACGCCCTTGCGCGCCTCGATCATCTCCACCTCGTTGTCCTCGGAAAAGCGCCCCGTCAGGGTTTCCGACTCCAGCTCGCCGCGGTCGTCCACTACCTTGACATCCTGATCCATGCGTACAAAGCGCCGCTCATAGTCGAGCACCAGGCTCTCGCCCGTAATCATTGTTTCGCCCGGGGCGCGCACGACCGATTCCATCTCCTTCAAGCGCCGGATAAGCGGAAAATAATCCTCCCCCTCGGACTGTACCACGCGCCGGGACTGGTTCGTAGCCAGCGCGACGGAGGCGGTGTTTGTTATCGGTTGGATATCCGCCCATTCGGCCTCGACATCCGCCTCCGACCGCTCCTGCTTGGAGCAGGAAGAAACCAATAGCACAGCACAAAAAGCAACAAGCCGTGGTGCTTTTTGCGAAACCCCCGACCAGATCCACAACGGTGTAGCGCGTGCTTCCATTCCGATGGAGCGCGCATCGTTCGAGATCAACATGTTGCGAAAAGGCGCGCTCCATCGGAATGGACGCGAAGCGAGGCTTTCCACGGGAAAGCAGTGATCGAAGAGAACGGCAACCACGCACCACACCGGGGAGAGGTTTTGCAAAAAGTTCAGTGTCGTATCGCTTAACCGCCCAAAGGTCGGAAAACGATGTGCTCTGGAAAGGAACCGGCTCACAGCTCAATCTCCTTCATGCCGGCCTTGGCCGCCTGCTTCACGAGTACCTTCGAGTCATGCAGAATCTCAAAACGCCCAGCCTCCGCCGACCACGCAAAACCACGCCCGACAATCGTCATCAACCCCGATTCGATCAATACTCGGCCCTCTGAACGGGCTTTCCGCGTTTCCATATTGAAGAAACAATGCGGCGAAAAGACGGTCATCGCCACCTCGCCGTCCTTGTACATTTCAATTTTAAGGTTGGTGATCTCCACCTCGCCGCCCGCCCGCACCTTGGCATGCTCGCCATAGAGCTGGGCGCGAAGCTCCCCTTGGTCGTCGTAGTCGGGAACCCGGAACCCGGAGATTTCCATCCCGGCCCCGAAATCCTGCGCAACGGCAACACCGCACACAAGCAACAGAGCCAATAAATGATTTAAAACACGTTTCATAATGACGGATGCATATTAAACAGAAGGAGAGGTTTCCTCAACGCAAAGATGCAAAGAACACTAAGATCGCAAAGTCACTTCTCTGCGAACCTTTGCGGACTTGGCGACTTTGCGTTGAGATGCTCTTGGTGTTAACCCACTTCGACGATGCTCGGGGTATAGTCCGCCGGCGGCTCGTAGCCCAGCAGCGTGATGCACGTCGCCGCCAGATTTGCGATTCCCGCGTCGGGGAGATCGGCCTTGCGGACAGTGGAAGTACCGGACGGGTCGTAGACAATTGCCGGAACCGGGTTGAGCGAGTGTGCCGTCTTCGGCTTGCACTTGCCTTCATTGTCGAACTTCAGCCCGCCGGTCTTTTTGTCTAGCTCGCACATGTCGTCCGAGTTGCCGTGGTCGGCGGAGCAAACCATGATGCCGTTGGTCTTCTTCAACGCCGCCATAATCCGGCCTACGCCCTCGTCAACCGCCTCGACCGCCACCTTCACGGCCTCGGCCACACCGGTGTGACCCACCATGTCGCCGTTCGGATAGTTCAGGCGGATAAACCGGTAGTCGCCCCCCTCGATGGCCGCCACAACCGCGTCGGTGATTTCATCGGCCTTCATGCGCGGTGCATTCTCGAAGGGGCAGACATCCGACAGGATTTCCTGCCAGGTTTCCGTCTCGAACTTGCCGGAATTGTTACCGTTGAAAAAGTAGGTCACATGGCCAAACTTCTGCGTTTCGGAAATGGCAAACTGCTGCACACCCGCGTTGGAGAGGTATTGGCTCATCGTGCGGTCAATGGCTGGCGGAGTGACCAGATAGTTCGCGGGAACGCCGAGGTCGCCGTCATACTGCATCATGCCCGCGTAGAGCACGTCCGGCTTGGGGCCGCGCGCAAACTCGGTCAGCTCGTCGGCCTCGAACGCCTTGGTGATTTCCAACGAACGGTCGCCGCGGAAATTAAAGAAGATCACGCTGTCGCCGTCGACAATCGGCCCAACGGGCGCACCGTCGCGCTCGATCACGAATGCCGGCAGATCCTGGTCGAGGATGCCGGGCTTTTCGGCGCGGAAGGTTTCGACGGCTTCGCGCATGGTGGTGAACGTGCGGCCTGCGGCCTTCACATGCGCGTTCCAGCCCCGCTCCACCATGCTCCAGTCCGCATTGTAACGGTCCATCGTAATGTTCATGCGCCCACCGCCGGAAGCCACGCAATAATCGACGGTTCCGTCGGCGTTGATGCCGGCGAGAAATTGATCGAAGCGCTCCACATATTTGAGTACGGAGGTCGGCGGCACATCGCGGCCATCGATCAGCGGGTGGATGCGCGCCTTCTTGACCCCCTCCGCCTTGGCGCGCTTGAGCATGGCTTCGAGGTGGTTGATGTTAGAGTGGACGTTGCCGTCCGAAAACAGGCCGATAAAATGCAGCGCGGAACCCTTGGTGTTCACGTTCGCGACCAGCTCTTGCCAAACCTTGTCTTCGAACATGGAGCCGGAACCGATGGCGTCATTGACCAGCGCCGCGCCCTGTGCAAATACACGCCCGCAGCCGATCGCATTGTGGCCCACCTCCGAGTTGCCCATGTCGCCATCGTCCGGCAGGCCGACCGCAACCCCGTGCGCCTTGAGTTCGGTGTAGACCGCGTTTTCGCGCAACCAATCAAGATTCGGGGTATTCGCAATTTTCACATAGTCGCTCTCCGGGTTTTTGCCGATCCCGACACCATCCATGATCACCAGCACCACCGGCCCCTCAGGCCCGCTAAAAACTTCATTCTTCTTCAGTTGTTCCATTTAATTCCTCTCCATCTCCATCCGTTCCACGTTCAATATTCAGTGTTCGAAGTCCAGTCTTCCCCTTCCAATGTTCAACGTCCGATGTTGAAGGTTCGAAGTCCAACGTTCAATGCTTAATGTCAGCCACGAGTCAACCCGGATCTCGGCTTTGATCTTCCGAGTATCCGGAAGTACAGCCTACGCTATGCGCTAGCTGGCCCGATGCAAGGTAGGACAGTGCTTCCAGCTTGTCTTCGGCAGTTCGGATCCCTTTGCGTGTGCAAACAGGCTGGAAGCACTGTTCTACGTTGAAAAAATGCCGCCCTGAGAAGGTAGGGTCCTGTGTGCGATTGGCCGCCAATCGAATCCGCACCCTGTACCGCCGACATCTTGCCGATCCGGCATCCCGCGCTCCGCACCACATCCTACAACAAATCCAGCGGGCTTTGCGGCCGGTTGCCCATCTCGCGCATGACGTGGGTATAGATCATGGTGGTTTCCACATTCTTGTGGCCGAGTAGCTCCTGCACCTCGCGGATATTCGTTCCCGCCAGTAAAAGATGCGTCGCGAAACTATGCCGCAACGTATGCACCGAGGCATTCTTTTCGATCCCCGCGCGCCGCACCGCATCCTTCATCGACCGCTGAACCACCTGCTGCCCGATATGGTGCCGCATCACCTTGCCCGACCGTGGATCCACCGAAAGGCTGCGTGCGGGAAAAGCATACTGCCAACCGACCTCCCGGCAGGCGTTTGGATATTTCCGCGCCAAGGCTCCCGGCAGATAAACATCCCCATGGCCTGCCGCCAGATCCTTCCCATGCATTTCCCGCACCTTTTCAACGTGTGCCCTCAACGGCCCAACCAGCTTTTCCGGAAGCAATGTGCTGCGATCCTTATCGCCCTTCCCGGCTCGCACAAACAACAAGTCGTTTTCAAAATCAATATCCTGCACACGCAAACGCACCAACTCCGTCACCCGCAACCCCGCGCCATAGACCAGTTCTAGCATCAATCGTCTTAAGCCTTCGGTTTCATTCAGCAAGGCCTTCACCTCATCCACCGAAAGCACCACTGGCAGTTTAGGCCCACGCTTGGCCCGGATGCTCTTGATCTCGCCCACCTCCATCCCCAACACCTCGCGCAACAAGAAAAGCACTGCATTGAACGCCTGGTTCTGGGTCGACGATGCCACATTCCGCTGGATAGCCAGATACGACAAAAACGACCGCATTGAATCC
>DAOUQA010000246.1 GCA_030625905.1 Kiritimatiellales bacterium
AGCTACTTGATGAGCAAAACGTGGCCTGTGTGCCTGGCACTGCGTTCGGTGCCTGCGGCGAAGGGTTCATCCGCTGCTCATATGCCACCTCGCTCGATGAAATCAAGGAAGCCATGGTGCGCATCGCCCGCTTCATCGAAAAATTGTAGATGAGGCTTCCCGCCTCGTTGGGCAGAAAAGGAAAAGCAACGAATAGTTCGTACGAGCGGATTCGTTGCTTTGCCTACATTCGTTGCTAATAAAGATTCGTAATGCATGAGCACTTCAGAGAGTTGATTGTTTTTCCGACGGAGCTGTCGTTGCGGCGTTTCCAGCAAAACGAGGCATTGAAGCACGGGTGGGTCGATGCATCGGGACATACGACCTTTGCGCGGTTGCGCAAGCTCTGTCTTCCCTACGCCAAGCTGAAAGGAAAGCAGCTTTCCGCGGCCAAGGAACTTCTCCTGCGGAAGCAGGTCTTCGAAGTGGCACGCGGACACTTTGTTGACGGTGGGCCGCTGGGTAAACTTTCCGAGGCGGCGATGGCCGACGTCCTTAAAAAATTGGTCGCGGAGCTCGCTTCGCTCCCCGAAGAGACCGCCCGGATTCTCGACTGGATGCTTAGCCGCTCGGAGAAGAACAAGCTCTATCAACTCGGTATGCTTTTCAGCGTTTGGCGCGCCACCCTTCAGCAGGAGGGATTTACCGACCAACTCGATTCCAACATTGCAATCCTCCGGTTGCTCAAAGGCAACCGGGAAAATTGGCCGCCCCTATTGCGCGATACCAAAAAGCTAACCTTCCGTTCCGTGCGCTGGTTCAACCCGTTCGAGGAATCGTGCGTTGCCGCGCTCAACCAAAAAATGAAGCTGTGCATCGAATCCGCACTGCCGCCCGCCCATGCCGAGGCGGCGGCCGACAGGCTCGGGCAGCAGATCCGCTCTGAAATCATGGTGCAGCCGTGGGCGGTCTGGGCGGAAGACCTTGGCGATGCGCTGGCGGTCGACAGCCCCGACATTCTCCAGCTTGCCGATGCCCGCCGCATCTCCTTCTCCCGTTCTGCCGGAGCCTATGGCGAGATCGAGGATCTCGCCCGGCGCATTTGCTGGAACCTCCAATCTTTGGAAATTCCGGCAAACCGCATTGCGCTGGTGGTTCCAAATATTGGAGCCGTACAGGATATCATTCCGCACGTATTTGGCCGCTTTCAAATCCCGTACTATTTTCGTCGTGGCCGTCCGGTGCTATCGTCGCCCTGCGTCAAGGCGTTCCTTGCCTGGCTCTCGTTCCCGCTCCGGTTCGAACGCGATACCCTGATCGACCTTGTCCGCAATCCGGCCATACATTTTGAAGACCGCGAGGAGACGGTTGAGAAATTGCTTAAAATGCCGCCCTCGCTGGATATTGGGCAGGCTGGAATGGCTGTCCCACATCTGGAGCAGGCTTTCCAGCCTGCTCGTTCGGGCGGGCGGGCACTCGAGATCATGAAAGAGCGCATCGTCGAGCCGGAAGACCATTTCAACTCCAAAGCCCTAAAGGCGGTGGCCGAGGCACTTCAGGGGTTTGGCGAACAGAAAATGCCCCCGCGCGACCTGATCGATCTACTCGAAGAGTTGCTGGAGAATGCCACCGTCCGTCCGCGTGAGAGCCATGAGCAGGGCGTCTGGGTTCTCAATCCGCACGATGCCGTCGGGCTGGATTTCGATCTTGTGCTTTTCGCCGGGCTCAATGAAGGTGAATTTCCCGGCGTTCAGCAGCAGGATGCTTTGCTCAGCGACAAGGAGCGGCATTCGCTACGCCTGCACCTTGAAGAACAGGGGCGTCGATTGCCCAAGCTTGCGCTGCCCTCCGCCGATGCTCTGTTTGGGAAGGAGTCGATCATCTTCCTTTCCGCCCTCGGCATGGCGCGTGAGCAGATCGTTCTTTCATGCCAAGCCGTTGACCAAGAGGGAAATGAAAAGGGTGAGGGCGAATATTACCGCAAACTCTGGAACCTCGCCGGGTGGGGCAGCCATGATGGAATCGCCCTCAGCCCCTACGACCAGTGGCGCATCAACCAGCTTGAGGGGTCAGTCCTATATTTTAATGATTCTGCCAAAAAACACCAAATTATAGGACTGACCCCTAATGTGTTTTCCAACCATTGGAAGGTGCAGCAGGTGGCGGATCCGGAGGATCGGATTCCAATGCCCGGCGAGTCGTTTTTGCCGGTGGTGCCGTTGCCGTTGTGCTGTGCGAAGGATGAGGCATTGCAGGCGGCGGTGCAACAGGGCGGGCTGGAAGCCTGCGATACCGTACCGCAGGCTTCCAGCCTGCCTTCCGCAGAGCATTTGGTTGAGATGCTCAACATCGAAGTGGAGCGGGAGGTGTTTTTGGAAACGCCGGTCGCTGAGCGCAAGAGCTCCGTTTATTGCGGACATATCGGGGCGCTAAAGGAAAGGGTTGCGGATTGGTTCGAGAGCAAAGAGGAGCTAAGCCCGACGGCGTTGGAGGCGTTGGCACAGTGCCGCTATGTATTTCTGTTGGAGCGGGTTTTAGGGTTGCGCAAGCCACGCGTGGCGGATGATACGCCCGATCCGATGGATCGCGGGGGGCTGATCCATTCCATCTTGCAGGAAATCTATACAGCCCTTTCCAAGGGTGAATCCGGCATCGATGTGCCACGCTATTGGGCGGTAAAAACCTCTAAGGGTTGGGTGAAGCGCACGGAGGGCGGTGTTGACGCCATTCCTCTGGCGACGTTTGTTCCAGAGCTTGGTAGCGAGTATGAGGCGTCTGCCCGAAAGGTTGCGGAGCGTCGCTTGAATGAAGCACTGTTGGGTCATCCAGGTGTGTGGGCGGCGGAGCAGGAAAAAGTGATGGAGCAGGTGCTGAACTTTGTGCGCTACGATGCGGAAACTTGCGCCGCC
>DAOUQA010000191.1 GCA_030625905.1 Kiritimatiellales bacterium
CCCCCGGCGAACCATGAGGATGGTTCGCAATGAATACTTCCAGGGCAGAGGCCCATACGGTACGCAGGGTGGATGCCATCGGGGCCGAAGAACTTGATGGATGGTGCAATCTCAAGTTGGCGGTATCGCGGGAAAAAACGGAAGAGCACCATCATGGACGGGTCACGGGGCTGTTGGACTAGCTCTCGGTGGATCCCGATACGCACTATTATCTGTGCGGGATTTAACGGGCAAAAAAAACGCTTCGGGCTTGGTTCATTCCGTGTCATCTTTTCCCGCAACAGAAGCACTTGAGCGAAGGGAGTTTGGGGATGGCCGATTTTTTCATGCAATTCAATCCGGTAGTGCAGGCGCTGATTGCCACGCTGTTCACCTGGGGCGTAACGGCGGCGGGTGCGGCGCTGGTTTTTATGCCCGGAATGGTAAAACCCAAGCTGATGGATTGCATGCTGGGCTTTGCCGCGGGCGTCATGATTGCCGCGAGCTTCTGGTCGCTGCTTGCTCCGGGCATTGAGATGGCCGAAGAGTTGGGACATACCCCGTGGCTGACCGCCGTTATCGGGTTTATGGGCGGCGGGATTTTCATGCGGGTGATTGACAAGTTCCTGCCGCACCTCCATCCGGGTTTGGCGACAGATCATAGCGAGGGCATCAAGACCTCCTGGCAGCGCAGCACCCTTTTGGTGCTGGCGATCACCCTGCATAATATTCCTGAAGGGCTGGCGGTCGGCGTGGCCTTTGGCGCGGTGGCCGCCGGGCTGCCGTCCGCCACAATCGGTGCGGCGATCGCGCTGGCGATCGGTATCGGGATCCAAAACTTTCCGGAGGGCACGGCGGTTTCCATGCCGCTGCGGCGTGAAGGCATGGGCAAATGGAAGAGCTTCATGTACGGCCAGTCCTCTGGAATCGTCGAACCCATCGCTGGGGTGATCGGCGCAGTATTCGTGATGAAGATGCAGAATATCTTGCCCTATGCGCTCTGCTTTGCGGCCGGGGCCATGATTTTTGTGGTGGTTGAGGAGCTGATTCCCGAATCCCAGCGCGATGAGAAAAACATCGATATCGTCACCATGGCCACCATGGCCGGTTTTTCCGTGATGATGATCCTCGATGTGGCCTTGGGGTGAAATTTGAAAAACTTAAAATGGATTAAATTGCCTTGGCAATAAATACGCCGCCGAGGCACAGCAGTGCCACGCCGCACGCAATGAACACGATGCGGTAGAGTATGGGCGAACAAAAGCGGCGCCCGGCGGACACGCTGAACGAGACAAAGCTGTACCATGCGAGGTCGGCAAGGATGTGCCCGAAATAAAAGCTGAGCAGGCCGATGACCCCGAACTGGAGCGATTGCATAACAAACCCCATGCCGACGGTCACCCACCAGATAATCCAGATCGGATTCGATACGCTGAGTACAATGCCGGCCAGCACGGGGCCGCCGGGCGATTCCGCCCCTTTTGCATTCAATGCATCCTCGGTGGTTTTTTTATTGGTGATGATCATCTGGCCACCCATCCAGAGCAGTACGGCTCCACCTGCTGAAAGGAAAACGGTGGTTACGGCCGGGTGCTGGAAGAAGGGGCCGAGCCCGGTGGCGATCAGGATCAGCAGAATAATTTCGAGGATGGCGTGTCCCAGCACAATCAGCGGCCCGGCCCTGAAGCCGCGCTTCAGCGTTTCGCTAATGGCGACCGTCAGCACCGGTCCCGGGGCCATTGCACCGGATAGGCCGACCACAAACGAGCCTGCAAAAATTGTCAGTAGTGAAAACATGGGATATAGCTTACGCAACAACTTTGGAGATGCCCAATGAAAAGAAACCTGTTTGATGAGATCCCCGAGGAACTGCATGAAGAGTTATCCACGGTGCTATCGGAAAATGAAAACGTGAGGATCGAGCGGATCGTTTCCGATGGCCATGCGTCGTCGGAAGGCTTCTGGTACGATCAGGAGCAGAGCGAGTGGGTGCTACTGGTTGCGGGTTCGGCAACACTTTCCATTGAAAAGGAAACGGGGATCGAACGGGTTGAATTGAAGCCCGGTGACCATCTCCTCATTCCTGCCCGTCAGCGCCACCGTGTTGAAGCAACCTCGCAAAACGAGAAAACGATCTGGCTCGCGGTTTTTTACTAACCACTAATTCACACTAATCAACTTCTTGTTTTCTATGCACGTTTTTCTTCAACGCAAAGCCACCAAGCCCGCAAAGGTTCGCAGAGAAGTGCCTTTGCGATCTTAGTGTTCTTTGCGCCTTTGCGTTGAGTTTTTTTGGTTGCGGCTATGCCGCGCTAGGCAATTCGTGGTTAAATTCTCCGCATGCAAACCACCCGGTTCCAGATTGGCGATTTCGAGGTGCTGGCGGTGCCGGTGCTACACGACAACGTTGTGTACTTGGTTTGCCGCGACGGCAAGGCGGTGCTGATCGATGCGGGGGAGGCAAAGCCGGTTTTCCAAACCTTGGAGAAAGAAAACCTCCAGCTACTGAACATCCTGATCACCCACACGCACTACGACCATGTCGGTGGTTGCCGTGCCATTGTCGACCGGTTGGGCGTGCAGTCGACCAGCCCGGGAGTTGAAGCAGGCGAGTGTCCGATGCTGGGAACGGTTTGCCGCTCCATTTCGACCCCGGGGCATATGGCCGTGCACAAGATCTATTATTTCCCGGAACTTAACGTGTTGTTTACGGGCGACACACTCATCAACGGGGCCTGCGGCCGCCTGCTTGGCGGTACGGCGAGGCAGCTGTTTTCCAGCCTCCGGGAAATCTGCGGGCTTCCGGACGATACCCGCATCCTTGGCGGGCACGACTACCTCGTTGACAACATGGAATTCGCACTATCGGTCGAGCCGGGCAATGCCAACATGCAGTCCCGCCTCGACCTCTACCGCACCGACCCCGTCGCCGCGATCTTCGCGCTACTTGCCGAGGAAAAGAAAACCAACCCCTTCCTGCGCGTCGACACCGTCGAGGAATTCACCGAACTCCGGAAACAGAAAGACTCTTTTTGATGGATGCCGAAGATCCGCTCCACCGTGCAACGTTTCCCTTCGGGTAAACGTTCTCTACACCGGCGCAACATTTCCCTTCGGGTAAATGTTCTCTACACTGGGTTGTGTGCAGAATCCGCTGTCTGGTGTAGAGACCGCCTACCCGGAGGGAGGCGGTGGCGGTTGATCAGTCTTTGAACAACGGATAGAGCACGTCGTATTGCTCCATCAGCGCCTGCGGCATGACGCGGGTGTCGGAGAGGACCGGCATGAAATTGGTGTCGCCGACCCAGCGCGGGACAATGTGCTGATGGATGTGGTCTTTCAGCCCGGCTCCAGCGGCAGCGCCAAGATTGTAGCCGAGGTTCAGCCCGTCGGGCTTGAGTTCCGCCTTCAGGATTTCGACGGCCTCAATCGTGAGATCCATCATTTCGATCCGCTCTTCGGGGGTCATGTCCTTGAGGTGTTCGAGATGGCGGTAGGGCGCAATCATCAGGTGGCCGCCGGTGTAGGGGTAGCGGTTCATGACGACGGCACAGGTTTTGCCGCGCTTGAGCAGCAGGTTGTCACGGTCGTTGTCCTCGGCGAGCATTTTGCAGAGGAAGCAACCCGCCTCCTTGTCGCTCAGGATATATTCAATGCGCCACGGCGCCCAGATCGTTTTTTTCATCGCATGACCTCTCTACGGAACGATTTAGGCGGCACGCAACGCCGTAAGTGTGTCGTTGATCTGGTCGGTTTCGTAGTAGGGGCAGAACAAGTCGCAGACTTCGCGACCGATCTTGAGGGAGGTATCATCCCAATCCTGCTGGTCTGGATTATAGATCATGGCTCGGAGAACATCAGGATTCTGGTTGTGAAGATCCATCCAGCGCCAGCCCCATTGTTCCACGTGATCCCGAACCCGCCCATGAATATCAATCGACTTCATGGCCAACACCCGATTTTCCTCAAATAGAAAATCCACGGGGATTCGGTCTACGATTTTTCCGGATAGAAACGCGTTTTCCTTCGGTTGCAAATGCTTTGCCTTGAACGCGCGCT
>DAOUQA010000091.1 GCA_030625905.1 Kiritimatiellales bacterium
CTGAATATTTTCGGTCAGCACATCCGCCTGGAAGTGTGCAACCGAACCGGCCTTGGAACTGGGCAGGTCGGTGGCGTCGCCAAGCACAAAAATGTTTTCATGCGCCTTCGACTGCAACGTATGCTTGTGCGTCGGGATAAAATTCAAATCATCGCCCAGTCCCGAACGCTCGATCACCGAATCACCCATATTCGTCGGGATGCTCACGAGCAGGTCATATTCGATTTCACGCTCATCGAAAGAGATCATCTTCTTTTCCGCCCCGTCGACACGCTCAACGGCATAATCGGACTCAAAATGAATATCCTTGTCGGTCAGCATGCCGCCGAGCACCACCGAGCAGTTGTGCTTGGTAAAGGCTTCCGAGAGCGGGGATACGTAGATGAGTTCGGTTTTATCGCGGATCCCGCGCTTGCGCAGATAGGCATCGGCCAGCAACGTAAATTCAAGCGGGGCGACCGGGCACTTGATCGGCATTTCGCAGAGGTGAACCACCAGCTTCCCGCCCTCGAAGGTTTTCAGCCGTTCGGCCAAGGCGACCGCGCCTTCGATCGTGTAGAAGTCGAAGGCATCCTTCATCCAGCCCTCACCAGCGAGGCCCCCGATCTCGCCGGGTACGATTTTCGAGCCTGTTGCGATGATCAGGATGTCGTAGTCCAGTTGCCGCCCGCCCTCAAGATACACGAGCTTTTCTTCCGCCTTAATGACGTCGATCCCCTGCTGGATATACTCAACCTTCTTTGGGATAAAGGCGGCCTTGGGCTTGCAGACATCCTCTTTGGAGTAGGTGCCGAATGGGATGAAAAGAAAGCCCGGCTGGTAGTAGTGCGTCTCGTGCTGATCCACCACCGTGATTTTCCACTGGCCAAGATCCAGTTTTTTCACCAGATGGTTCGCCATCATTGTTCCGGCCGACCCTGCCCCAAGTATCAATAACCGCTTCATTTCACCCTCACCGTTGTTGTGATTTCGGATTTCTAGGACTCAAAAGGGTGTACCACCCCCCTCTACCCGCCGTCAAGTTATAGCCGACCAAATCGCTCATATAATGGTTTTAGACAAAATACCATTAGGGAATCCATGTTTTCATCAACATACGATTTGGGCAACCATTGCATAATCACACCCATTAGAATCCAAATTCATCCAAGAATCCTAAATGGCGACTGGACGGGTCATGTATATTGCCCTATTATAATATTCTGCTTTTTTTCTTTACCCTCCCGCGTACTTCCGTACTTTAGAAACCATGCAACCATGCAACTTCGAACTTTTTGAGCTCCAGGCCGAGCTATGCCAGATGATGGCGAACCCCAAGCGGATCGCCATTGTCGATATTCTGAGCCAAGGTGAATGCAGTGTGGGCGAGCTGGCCGAGGCCCTCTCAACCTCCATCAGCACGGTCAGCCAACACTTGCGAACCATGAAAGACAAGGGCGTGGTGACGAACCGTAAGGAAGCCCAAACCGTCTACTACCACCTTAAAAACCCCAAGCTGATCGAAAGTTGCCATATCATGCGCGATATCCTGCTCGAAGAGATGGAATTGCAGGGGCGAATTGCTCGCAACTATGAAGAGGGATCTGCTACAACCCCCTGACCCTAATTTACACGACAGGAGAACTTATGAGCGAAGAAAAGCAAAACATGGAAGAACAGATCACGCAGCTGATGGCTCGCGTGGATGAGCTCGAAGAAAATGCCCCGAACGATAGCTTGTGCCTTGGAGTGATGGATGGCGATTACGACAAAACCATGGCCGCATTCATCATCGCTCTGGGCGCCGTAGCCTACGATATGGAAGTAGACATGTTTTTCACCTTCTGGGGGCTTTCCGCCCTGCGTGATCCCAAGAAGAAAGTGAAGAAGGATTTACTCGGTAAAATGTTCGGTGCCATGTTGCCGAAGAAAGCGAGCAAACTCCCGCTTTCCAAGATGCAAATGATGGGCATGGGCCCGCCAATGATCCAGGCCGTCATGAAAATGCACAATGCCGACTCGCTTGACGAACTGATGAAAAAAGCCGGCGAGTTCGGCGTCCGCATCCATGTCTGCACCATGGCGATGGATGTGATGGGCATGAAAAAAGAAGAGATGATCGACTACCCGCACATTGACTATGTCGGTGTCGGCGCCTTTGTCGGCATGTTCCAGGAAGCCAAGCAGTGCTGGTTTATGTAGGGGAATGACGAGTGAACCGTGAGGCGTGATTTTAGAGAGTCACGACTCACGGCTCACTCATCACGAATAAGTTTACCAAAGGAGATAGACATGGCAGAAAAAATGATTGTTGTTTGCAACGGAGATACTTCGGCCAGCATTATGCCGGCATTGGTTTTCGCCACCTCGGGCATAGCCCTCGACTACGAGGTGCACTGTATTTTTATTCCGGCCGGTGCAAAGTGGCTGGTCAAGGGCGAGCTGGAGAAGCTGGGCACGCCAAAGGGCATGCCCGATCCGCTTTATCTGTTCAACACGCTCATGGATATGGGGAAAAAGGTCGTGCTCTGCGAACTGGCCTTGGAAAACAAGGACATTACCCCGGAAGACCTGCGCGACGAACGCATTAAAATTGAAATGGTTCCTCCATTCCTGATGGATGCGGAAGGGGCCGTGCAGACCTTTGTCTTCTAGACAGCAAGCAATACGATTTAACTTAACCCAACAGGAGAATAAAATGACTACAGACGAACTCAAAGGATTGGAAGTTGCATCAGAAGTAGACGCGCGCGGAACGGCTTGCCCCGGCCCGTTGCTGGAAGCCAAGCGCGCGATCGCCGACTGCCCGGCCGACGGCGTGATGTGTGTCCTCTCTTCGGACGAAGGCACCATCATCGACATCCAGCGTTGGAGCAAAAAGATGAAGTACGAATACCTCGGCGACCTCGAGGACGACGGATTCTGGCGCATCTTTTTCCGGAAAACCTCCTAACGGCTTTAGTCGTTGGTTGCCGGTTGCTGGTTGTTCAGTGATCGGTAGCCAAACACGAAGCACTAGGCACAAAGCACTAGGCACAAAGCACTAGGCACAAAGCACCAGGCACAAAGCACTAGGCACAAAGCACTAAACACAAAGCACTAAGAACTAAACAACCCAACAACCCCGAGCGCAGCGATGAAGAGCAAAGAACCCCAACCCAAGATACTGGTCTTTTCGACCAACAGCATTTCGGATCCCGGCATTGATTTGGCCGGCGGTGCGCACATGCACTATTCCACCGAAGTTCAGGTGGTTCCCCTCCCCTGCTCCAGCGGCGTAAAGCCTTCGTGGATCGTCCACGCCATCAAACAGGGCTTCGACGGGGTATTCGTGGCGGGTTGCGGCGGCGACTGCGCCTTCCTCTCCGACTGCACCCCGCGCACCAGCGCATTGATCAAGCAGGCGCAGGATCTGATGAAAGAAAACGACATTAGCCCGAAGCGGCTGAAAATGTCGGGGATCTGCTCCGTCTGCGCCGACAACTTTGTGGCGCACATGAACAATTTTCAAAACGAACTAAAGAAGTTGGATGCCAATGAAAACGGATAAGCAAAAAACGGACTACGATGTCATGGTGGTCGGAGCGGGCGTGGCCGGTATGGAAACGGCCGCATCGCTCGGCGACATGGGCTATAAGGTGCTCTTGGTAGAGAAAAAATCAAGTATTGGCGGCAAGGCCATTCTCTTGAGCAAGGTTTTCCCGACGCTCGACTGCGCCAGTTGCATCGTAACCCCAAAAATGGCGGCTGCCGCCCACCACCCCAATATCGACGTGAAGGTCTACACCGAGGTAGATGAAATCAAGCGCAATACCGACGGCAGCTTTGCTGTTGATATGCACCAAAAAGCCTCCTATGTCGATTTCGATGCCTGCACCGGCTGCGGCCAGTGCGAAGAGATCTGCACGATCACCGTTCCCGACGAATACAACTACAATCTCGTCACCCGCCGGGTGGCCCACATCCCCTTCCCGCAGGCGGTGCCTAAAACGGCGGTGATCGACCGCCGGGGCGAAGCGCCCTGCACCTTCACCTGCCCCTCCAACGTCAAGGCCAGCGGATATATCTCGCTCGTTCGCGCCGGTCGCTATAAAGAGGCCTTCAACCTGCACATCGAGAATGCCCCGTTGGTTGGAAGCCTGGCACGCGCCTGCTACGCCCCCTGCGAAGAGGACTGCACCCGCTGCGGCAAAGAGGAAACCGTCCACATCCGTGGGATTAAGCGCTTCTTTTCCGACACCTACTACGAAGAGCACCCGGAGCCGGAATACGGCCCCGTTGAAGAGCAGCTTAAGACCAAGGTCGGCATCGTCGGCTCCGGCCCAGCCGGACTCAGCGCCGCCTTCTATCTGGCCCGCAACGGCCACCAAGTCACCATCTTCGAAGCCGAGACCCAAGCGGGCGGCATGCTCCGCACGGCCATTCCGGCCTATCGCCTGCCGAACGAAATCGTCGACCGCGACATCAAGAACGTCACCGCGCTCGGCGTGGAAATCAAATGCAGCGCCCGCGTAAAATCTGCGGCGAGCCTGAAAGAGCAGGGCTTCGATGCCGTGTTCGTGGCCACCGGCGCTTCCGACGAACGGAACATGGGTATCGAAGGAGAGGATCTCGAAGGGGTCATGGGTTGCATGAAATTCCTGCGCGAAACCAAGATCGGCGATGTTCCTGATATCAAGGGCAAGACCGTCGTCGTGGTTGGCGGCGGAAACTCCGCCATGGACCCGGCCCGCTCCGCCATCCGGATGGGAGCCAAGCGGGTGATCATTATGTATCGCCGAAGCCGCGAAGAAATGCCGGCCCACAGCTGGGAAATCGAAGGCGCGATCGATGAGGGCGTGGAACTCATGGAGCTCTCCAATCCCAAAAGCTTTATTGGAAAGGACGGCAAGCTCGAATCGGTTGAGTTCTTGAAAATGAAACTCGGCGAACCTGACGAGAGTGGTCGCCGCCGCCCCGAAGTAATCGAAGGCTCCGAAACCACCCTGCCCGTCGATCTCGTGGTGCTCGCCATTGGCCTAAAACCTTCGACCACCGATTTCGCGGATGAAATCGAAAGCGAGTGGGGCCTGCTCAAATCCGATGAGAAGACCTTGCAGACCGCAGATCCCGCCATCTTTGCCGGCGGCGACTGCGTAACGAACCCGACCATGATCGTCAATGCGATTGCCCAGGGCCGCCGCGCCGCCTTCTATATGGACAAGCACCTCAAGGACGAGTCGCTGGACGCCCCGTTCGATACCGACTTCCTGCTGGAAAAAACCGACAAGGATGCGGTGCTCGAAGAGTCCAAGAACTTCAAACCCCGTTCGCCGGTGCTGCAGCCGATGATGCCGCTCGAAGAACGCAAGCAAACCTTCGACTGCTACGAAAGCGTGATGACCGAAGAGGAAGCACGGAAAGAGGCGCACCGCTGCATGAACTGCGGCGAATGTTCCCAATGTATGGAGTGCGTGAATGTCTGCCCCGCCTTCTGCATCGATTTCACCATGAGCGAACGGCCAAGAAGCCTCACCGTCGGCTCGGTGGTGCTCTCCACCGGCTACGAGGTCCTCGACCCCGCCGCGAAGGAGCTGCTTGGCTACAACCGCATCCCGGACGTGGTCGACGGCCTCCAGATGGATCGCCTCCTCGCACCGACCCGCCCGTACAACAGCGTGCTGCGGCCGTCGGACGGCAAGGAGCCCGAAAGCATTGCCATCGTGCTCTGCAACGGCTCGCGCGACCACACGGTCTGCAACCCGCTTTGCTGCCGGATCGGCTGCATGTATTCCGTCAAGCACGCCCAGCTCGTGATGGGCGCGCTGCCGCTCGCTGATGTGACGATTTACTACATTGATATCCGCGCCTTCGGCAAAGGCTACGACGAGTTCTACGAACAGTCCAAGGGCATGGGCGTTGAATTTGTTAAGGGCAAGGCCTCGCGCATCGAACAGCTCGACAACGGCAACATGGAACTGCACTACGAAGACATGGAGGGCGAAGGCGGTCTCGGCAAGCGCGAGCACGACCTCGTGGTCCTGACGGTCGGATTTCTGCCCAACACCGAGGCCTTTGGCCTCTTCAAACCCGGCGAGCTCGAAGGCGACGAACACCAGTATGTCCGCGAAGTCGATCCCATCAGCGAACCGGGGAAAACAACCATCGACGGTCTCTTCGCCGCAGGTGCCATCATTGGCGTGCGCGATATTCCCGACACCGTGTTGCACGCCGGAGCGGCGGCAACTCAGGCAGCAACCTATCTAAAACAAACGAGGGGCGAATAATGGCTCAGAAACGACGAATTGGCGTCTATGTCTGCTACTGCGGTGGAAATATTTCGGACTATGTGAATGTGGAGGAAGTCGCGGAAGCGGTTCGGAACGATCCCAACGTGGAGGTTTCGAAAACCCACATGTTCACCTGCTCCGACGCGGCTCAGCAGGAGATGATCGACGAGATCCAGGCGGAAAAGCTCGATGGCCTAGTCATCGCCTCCTGCTCGCCCAAGCTACACATGTTCACCTTCCGCGGCATGTCGGAACGGGCCAACCTCAATCAATACCAGTATGTCCACGTCAACCTCCGGGAACAGTGTTCCTGGGTGCACACGGACGACAAGGTCGGGGCCACGAAAAAGGGGATCCACCTGTTGCGGGCAGGTATTGCCAAGTGCGAACTGACCGTGCCGCTCAATGCGATCCGCATCGAAACCAAGCCGCGCGTGCTCGTGGTGGGCGCGGGCGTCTCCGGCATGCGGGCGGCGATCTCGCTGGCCGACATGGGGCTTTCGGTGTTCTTGATCGAACGCGAGGCCGAGGCCGGGGGCTGGGCGCTGCAAACCGGGAAGATGGGGCCCGAAGCGCAGGATGGAACCGACGTGGTGGCCAAGCTTCTCCAGCGAATCAGCCAGCACGACAACATCATGCTCCATACGAGTGCCGAAGTGGTGGGGAAAAGCGGTAGCATCGGCGACTTCAATGTATCCGTTCGCGTGCCGGGGGATGAAACCATTTCCCTCAACGTGGGTGCCATCGTGGTGACCACCGGATTTGAACCCTACACCCCGCAGACCGATGAATATGGCTGGGGCGCTCCGGGCGTTATTCCCCTGAAGGATTTCCGCCAAATGCTCACCGAGGCCGACGGCCCCCTGATGCACAACGGGAAGCCGGTGCGCGACGTGGCCTTCATCTACTGCGTCGGTAGCCGCCAGACCAAGAGCGAAAGCTGTACGGAACCCAACAGCTACTGCTCGCGCTACTGCTGCCTGGCTACCACCTACACAGCCACCCTCCTCCACGACCTGGAGCAGAAGACCGGACAGCCCGTCAACCAATACCACCTCTATCGCGACGTGCGCACCTATGGCGCGCTGGAGCCAATCTACGAAAAAGCCCGCACGGGTGGCGCCATCTTCTTGCGCTGGGATCCTTCCGACCCACCGCAAGTCACACCGGAAAACGGGCAGCTCACCGTCAAGGCCAAGGATCACCTGCTCGGCGGCGAAGAGCTCGAGATCGGTGCCGACCTCGTGGTGCTGGCCACCGGCATGCGCCCGCGCGAAAACGACACCCTCAACGACGTCTTGAAAATTCCGGAAAGCAAGGATGGCTTCTATAACGAAATCCACCTCAAGCTCCGCCCGGTTGAAACCATGATCGACGGCGTATTCATTGCCGGCACCGCGCAGGGGCCCAAGACCCTGGCCGAAAGCGTCGCCTCGTCGCTCGCCGCCGTCGCCAAGACCGGTGGGCTGCTGATGAAGGGCTATGTCGATCTCGAACCCCTGATTGCCAAAGTCGACACCGACAAGTGCATCTGGTGCGGTGAGTGCCTCAAGGCCTGCCCATATGGCGCCATCGAAAAGATCAACGTTGGAGAGAAGGAGATCGCCTTTGTCATCGAATCCATGTGCAAGGGTGCCGGCCCCTGCGTACCGGTCTGCCCGCACGACGCCATCGAAATCGAAGGCTTCCGGGACGACCAGATCGTCGCCATGATCGATGCCAGCATCAAAGAGTTGGAGGAAAAATGAGTACCGTGAAAACCCATATGCGAGACATGCTCGAAATTGCCCAGGATGAATTCATCATGCGCGGCCGCATCCGCGACATCCTCAAGGAAGAGCCAAAAACCATCCTCGAGATTTCCGAAATCCTGGGCTATCCGTCCCGGGAAGTCACCATTTGGCTGTTTGGCCTGCGCCGCTATGGCGAGGTCGAGGAGACCGGCCGCCCCGATGTGGACGGCTATTTCAAGTATGAGTTTGTCGAGAAGAAAGAGGAGGAGGAAGCCCATGCCTAAGGTATCATCAAAACTGGCTGCGGCCGTGAAATGCTCCGACGAGTTCAACGCCGATGCCTGCATGCACTGC
>DAOUQA010000074.1 GCA_030625905.1 Kiritimatiellales bacterium
AAAACAAGTGCAAAGCGTGGGTTTGTTCACACGCAAACCACACCTGCGCAGGTGTGAATTCACACCTGCGCAGGTGTGGTTTCTTGAACGAACGGAGCTCTTCATCCCGATTTTCGCTCAAGGGCGTTGACAGGGTGGGGGAAATACCCTTTTATCCGGAAATTCGGATATATGGATTGTGAGTGATATTCTCGACATTTTCAAAGCCCTGGCAGACGAGGGGCGTCTGCGTATTCTGCGGTCGGTCGATCAGGCGGAGCTTTCTGTGGCGGAGCTTGTCCAGTCGCTGGAACTGCCGCAGTCGACCGTTAGCCGACATCTCAAGCCGATGCGCGAAGCGGGCTTGGTGGAGTCGCGCCGCGACGGCACATCGGTCTACTACAACCGCGGTTCGCTTTTCCGCGATGCCGCGTTTGCACAAATCCTCAACGAGCGGCTGAAGGAGATTCCCGTTGCAAACCGCGATGCGGCGGCTGTTGAGCGCGTTCTGGATTTGCGCCGCAGGAAGAGTCTTGATTTTTTCGACGAGATTGCCGGTCGCTACGGATCGCTCACCGAGCCGGGGGGGGGCTGGCAGGTGCTGGCCGCCGGATTGGCGGCCGGATTTGCGGGGCAGACGGTTGCCGATCTCGGTTGCGGGGAAGGGGCGCTTGCGCTGTTGCTCGCCCGTTTCGCGGAAAAGGTGGTGGCGTTCGACCAGTCGGAAAAGATGCTCAAGCTGGTTTCGGAAAAGGCCGCCGAGGGCAACCTTGCGGATCGCCTAGAGTTGCGGGTGGGCATTCTCGAAGAGCTGGATTTGTCCGGCGAGGCGTTTGATGCGGTTTTTCTGAGCCAGGCGTTGCACCATACCTCGAACCCGCAGGATGTGGTTCGGCTGGCGGCGGAAGGGCTGAAGCCCGGCGGGCAGCTGGTCATTCTCGACCTTGTGCGCCACGAACATGAATGGGCGCGAGAGGAGTGGGCCGACCAGTGGCTTGGGTTCGATCCGCTTGAAATCCGCGAGTGGCTGAAGGGCGCGGGGCTTAAACCGCTTGTGGTTGATTCACTGCCGGGCTCGACGCCCGACCTTTCGGTACTGATTGTGGTGGGGGAAAAACAGTAGGAAGTTTTGATTTGCGAATTTTGAATTTTTGAACTCAAACGGCGTTAGCCTTTCTAGTAAGAGAAGCTGTCGCAGACCCGCCCGAAAGCGAAGCGCTAGATAATTTGCAGAGCAAATAACGAGCACCGCGAGTGCTTCAATCGTCAATCTAAAATCAAAAATCTAAAATAGAAACCGGAGGTTTCCCAATGGCTGGAAAAAAGAAAACGACCAAGAAAAAAGTACAGGACTATGCAATCGCCGACCTCTCGCTGGCCGCGTTTGGCCGCAAGGAGATGGAGCTGGCGGAATATGAAATGCCGGGGCTGATGGCTTTGCGTGAGAAGCATGGCGCGGAAAAGCCGCTCAAGGGTGCGCGCATTACCGGGTCGCTCCATATGACAATCCAGACGGCTATGCTGATCGAAACGCTACAGAAACTGGGCGCCAAGGTGCGTTGGGCGAGCTGCAATATTTTCTCCACCCAGGATCACGCCGCTGCGGTCATCGCCAAGACCGGCACCCCGGTGTTTGCGGTCAAGGGCGAGACGCTGGAGGAATATTGGGAATACACCGACAGGATTCTCGACTGGGGCAACGGCAAGGGGCCGAACGTAATCCTTGACGATGGCGGTGATGCCACGATGTTTGTCCAACTGGGCTATAAGGCCGAACAGGATCCAACCCTTCTCGACAAAAAGCCCGAAAGCGTTGAAGAGGGCGTGCTTTACGCCCAGCTCAAGAAGGCGCTCAAAAAGGATCCGAAACGTTTTTCGCGCATCGCCAAAGGCATTCTTGGTGTTTCCGAGGAAACTACCACGGGCGTACATCGCCTCTATCAGCTGGCCGCCAAGGGCGAGCTGCTTTTCCCGGCGTTCAACGTCAACGACTCTGTCACCAAGTCCAAGTTCGACAACCTCTACGGCTGCCGCCATTCGCTCGTCGACAGCATCATGCGCGCGACCGACGTGATGCTCTCCGGCAAGATTGCGGTGGTGGCCGGCTATGGTGATGTCGGCAAGGGTTGCGCCCAGTCACTCGTCGGGCAGGGTGCCCGCGTGGTCGTTACCGAAATCGACCCGATCTGCGCGCTACAGGCCGCGATGGAAGGCCATGAAGTGATGAACATGGACGACGCCTGTCTGATCGGTGATGTTTTCGTGACCACTACCGGTTGCTGCGACGTCATCACCGAGCGCCACATGAAGAAGATGAAGGACATGGCGATCGTCTGCAACATTGGCCACTTCGACTCCGAGATCCAGGTCGAGAAGATGAAGAAATACAAGTGGACCAACATTAAGCCGCAGGTCGACAAGATTACCTATCCGAACGGCAGCAGCATCATTCTTCTGGCAGAAGGTCGTTTAGTAAATCTCGGATGCGCGACCGGTCATCCGAGCTTTGTGATGAGCAACAGCTTCACCAACCAGGTACTGGCGCAGATGGAACTCTACTGCAATCCCGGCAAGTATCCGATCGGCGTCTACACGCTGCCGAAGATCCTCGATGAAGAGGTTGCCCGACTCCACCTCGGAAAGGTCGGTGTCCAACTCGACTCGCTGACAAAGAGGCAGGCGAAGTATCTGGGCATTCCGCAGTATGGCCCGTTCAAGCCGGAGCATTACCGCTATTAGAGCAACTGAGTTTTCTTCAACGCAAAGTCGCTGAGGACGCAAAGTTTCGCAGAGTGGTTCCTTTGCGTTTCTCTGCGGTCTTTGCATCTTTGCGTTGAATTCTTTTGCATTCCTTGGGTCTAGCTGGTGGAAATAGCGTCAACCGGACATGAATCAACGCATGCGCCGCAATCGGTGCAGGTGTTGGCGTTGATGACGAAGATGTCGTCGCCTTGGCTGATTGCTTCCACCGGGCAGGTGGATTCGCATGCGCCGCAGGAAATACATTCGCTTGAAATAACATGTGCCATAATTGTCCTCCTTGGTTTTTTTACGTGGCCTTCTTGTTTCACGAAGGCGGGGAATATAACAGCAAATTCCTTGATTGCATTCACAATGTTACGGCATAACGTATTTATATAGGGATTCAATTCAAACAAGAAACGCGGTGAGGGCATGAGCAAAGCGCAGGAAAGACAGGAGCTGCCGGAAGAGATTCAGGCGTCGGTAGACGAGGCTTGGCCGCTGTTTGTCGATTTTCTCAAGGAGAATCAGGCGCGTGTGACCCAGGCCCGCAGAATTGTACTTACGCAGGTGTTTTCCCGCCACGACCATTTTTGCGCCGACGACCTTGCCTCCGAACTTTCAAGCGGGTTGAACCATGTAAGCCGCGGCACGGTCTACCGTACGCTGGCGTTGATGGAAGAGGCGGGGCTTGTGCGGGTTATTCGCGATACCGACGTGCATGCCCACTACGAGCACACGTTCAACCACCCAAGCCATGAGCACATGATTTGCGACCAGTGCGGCGAGTTTATCGAGTTTTCGGACGAGAACCTTGCCTTGCTTATTGCCTCTGCCAGTCGGCGGCATGATTTCCAGGAACGCACGCACCGCATTGTCGTATTCGGCACGTGCGAGAAATGCCACCGGCAAGCCGACGGAACCGCATAATACCAGATCAACTTAACTAGACACGAATGTGAGGCTGCCGCGGAGCGGCGGCAGCGAAGCGGCAATTGTTTCCACACGAAGCCACAAAGCCACGAAGTAACGAGAGTCAAGGGGTATCTTGGTGGCTTTGCGTCTTAAGCGACCAAAGGAAGCGGGTGTGAGTAATAATACTGATCAGGTTAATTCCGTATAACAAGGAATGACGAAGGGAAGCCCTCCTTCGAAATTCAAGCGGTTCCGCCGCGCTTGGTCTTGTATTTGTGCTGGTCGCACGAGGGGCAGGAGATCTGCTCGCCTTTGTGGACGACGCAGTCGTGGTTCCCCGAACAGCCGGGTTGCTGCTTGCGCAGTCTGTTGATCAGACCCAGAATACCCAGCGGGATACCCACCAGCACCAGTGCCAAAGCAAACAACGTAATAAATGACGACATCTTTTCCACCTGAGGAACTTGCCCCGAACCTTCGGGGCCATTCCAGTTAATGGTTATCAGTTATTGGTTGTCGGGGGCTAAACGACTGACTGCGTGCGCCTTGCCCTAATAACTGATAACTTCTTTCTGATAACGGCCTCTGCAAACCCAGCGGGTTTTGCAAGAGGCTCACTTGACACTTAACCTCCCGCGAATGATACTGCAACCTTTTGTTAATGGAATGGTTCCCCATAAGAGGAACTTGCCCCGAAGCTTCGGGGCTGTTCCAGTTGATGGTTGATAGGTTGCTGGTTGATGGGATGTTTCGCACAACCCATTTGACTCCTGCATCTTGTCCTATCAACAAACAACCATGAACTAAACAACCGCCTCGGCAAAACCAAGGGTTTTGCAAGAGGCCCATAACCCAATAGTTTCAGGCCTATGAAGAAGAAACACAAAAAACAGCGGACAGAACGTTCGATTGGCGGTTTTCCCCATATCTCGTCCAATTCGGATTTCTATTCCGCCAGTTCGTCGGAAAGGCCTCTTTCCGACCATGACGCGCCCTCCGATTCCCATAGCGTACGAGAGACCGACCGCCATCAGGCGGCTTTGCGCAGGCCGGAAAAGATGGATCCCCGGGAAAAGCTGGCACTGATGGCTATTCTTAAATCGGCCGTCCTGATCTTGTCGCTGGTGGTCGCGTTCTTCCTGCTCCGGAAGGGGATCGGCATCTATGAGGAAAATGTCTGGCTTGACCATGCCGCTGCCCCCGAAAAATCCCCTCTGCTGCAGGAGGTCGATTTGGCCGAGGATTTCGATATCCAGGATCAGGATTCGCGTGAGCAGTTTGCGGAACGCATAGAGCTTTGGAAGGAGGCCGAACGGCTCATGCGCTCGGCGGATGCATTGCTTCAGCGCAACATTTACGACCAGGCGATTGAGCAGTGCCAAAATGCGTTGCGTCTCGATCCGGCCCATATCGGTGCATTGGATCGGTTGGCTCGGCTATACTATACCAAGGGAAACTATGTCGAGGCCATCAACGCCTACATTCGCCTGTTGAGCGTTGATCCCTCGCGGAAGAAGGTTCAAAAGGGGCTGATCGAGGCGTTGGATGCGTTTGGCGACCACGATGCGGTCAAGTCCATGGCCGAGTGGTACCTCGAAGCGAACACGTACGATGTCGATGTGCAGCGCTATCTGGCCAATGCGCTCTATGCGCGGGAAGATTTCGTGGCGGCGGCGGAGGCCTATGGCAAGGTGTTGCGCGAATTTCCAAGGGACGTCCAGACCTTGGAAAAACAGGTTGACGCCTACCTGCAGGTGCAGCAATACGAAAAGGCGCTGGTGCCGCTGAATACGCTGCTGGAAAACAATTTCCGGAACCCAGTCTACCATAAGAAAACAGCCATTTGCCAAGCGCAGTTGCAACAGGGGTATGAAACCGTTCAGACCCTTGGGCGGGCGGCTCAGGTTTTCGGGGCGCAAATGTTGATGGGGTTTATCCAGGATCCGCAGTTTGACCCCGTGCGCGAAGATCGCGCCTTCCAGGCATTCGTCGACCGTGTCGGGGGCAAGGAGTTCCGGCAGGGGATCGAAGAGATGGCGCGCCGCGCCGAGGTCAGTGAGGAAGAGCGGACGGGTATCGATCCGCTCCTGGAAATGCCTGCTTCCGAAGGCCAGGACGAAGCGCTGTTGAAGCCGAAGAAGTAGGCGCTTTGCCGGGTGATTATGAATATTCTGTTCATATCATATGCGGAGGTTTCGCTGCGCAAAGGGGAGGGGGGGGTGCGTGCCGCAGGCATGTTGCACGCACTGGCCGATGCCGGCCACCGCGTCGATCTCGTGGTGCCATATACCGATCTGCCCGACCACCCGCATATCCGTGTTTTGATCGACAGTGGAGACCGGCCGGTTCGCCGGGCCAAGCTGCGCATGGCGGGTCGACGTGCCATGTGGCGGGGTTCCTACGATGCGATCCATGCTTCCGATGAAGCTGTGTTTTTCGCAATGCGCCTGTGCCGCTGGAAGAAAATCCCGCTCGTATATGCCGCTACCCGCTGTTTCAGCGGCAAGGCTGCTTCCAGGAGATCCGGTCCCGGGCGGTTTTTCCCGAAGCACCTCAATCGGCTGGAGGCCAGGGTGCTGGAACGGGCCGACGTCGTCTTTTCCTCCTGCTCCGCCCTGACGGCCGACCTGTGCGGCGTGGATCGGGATGCACGGATCATGCAGCTGGAGGATATCCCCGCCCAGCCGCTCTATGTGCGGCGGGATGCCGATAAATCCATTTTGTCCAGCGAGGAGCCTGCCCTGCGCTCATCGAAGCGGCCTGCCCTGAGCCCGTCGAAGCGGCCTGCCCTGAGCCCGTCGAAGCGGCCGGGGCCGGTAGTGGTTTGCAGTGTGCTGCCCGGCCATACGGTGAGGGTTCGCCAGCTACTCATGGCGGCGCGCAAAGTGATCGACGTTGTTCCGGGTGCCGTCTTCTTCTTCAAAGGCGCTCCGCAAAGGCTGGCGGAAAAAATGGCGGCCAATCTTGATATCACCGATCATTGCATCTTTCTTTCGCCCGACGAACCGGAACCTTTCTTTTCCGCGCTGGGACTCGCCGATGCCGTCCTGATGGTTCCGCACGGGGAAAGCCGCTACATCCATCCACAGGTCTACACCTTGCTCCAGGCCGGCGTACCGCTGGTGACGCTCCAGGATGCGGCCTACGACGAGGTGCTCACCGAAAAAACCGCCGTGCGCGTGCTGCCCAATTCAGACTCCATCGCCGAAGGTTTGCTCCGCGTCATTCGGGAACCCCTCTTTTCGTTGGCCATTGCCCTCGAAGGGCAGCAACTTGTCGCCACCCGCCACACCTATTCCAGCTTCAAGCACAAGGTTCGCATGACCTACCACGACCTGGTACCGCGCAACCCTTAAAATTCCGTAAACCCCAATCCCTAAGTTCTTTACACAGCCTTTTTTTGACTGGATAACAGGATTCGATCCGGTTCATCCTGTTATCCCGTCCCGCGAGCAAAAGCGACCGATAATATGCAACGCATATAATGGCCATAGCCAGTCGAGAAAGAAGAGCAAAACATAATAAAGCACAATAAACCTTTTGTGTAATTTGTGTGTTTTATGGTTCACTCAAGGCATCTCGAGTCCTGAACCATGCATCCCGAATCCCGCAATCCGCATCTGGAAAAATCCATTCCACTGCGCCGGCCGTTGGTTGGTGTCGCATGGGCGGTTGTGTCCGGGATGGTGATTGCCGCTACCGGGCTCTTTTCCTTCGGGGGCCTGTTTTTCGCCGCCCTCTTTTGTATTCTGCTCGCCGGGCTTCTTTTCCGGACGAAGGCCTCCGGCCTATGGGTGTTTTGCTGCGTGGCTCTGGTTTCCGCCTGCCGCTTCGTGGTCGTCGCCTCGCCCTTTTCCGGAGCGGAGATCAACCGGCTACAACCACAACTGCCTTTGGAAAATGTTCAGCTGGTTGGGCGTGTTTCCGAGCCGCCGGAATACCATCCCTATCGCTCCGGCGACTGCGGGGTCTGGGTGATTCCGTTGGAATGCGAGGGTTTGCAATGCGGCGGATCCGTTTTGGAGTGCGCGGGCTCGACAGCGCTTTTAAAAGCGACATCACGCGAAGCGAGTCTGGGCATGCGCAGGACAACCCGCCACACTCCAAGGGTTCCCCCATCAACCAGCAACTTATCAACCATCAACCAACCCTGCGGGGTGTGGCAGAAATACCATGGCCGCATCCAGGTGCGCATTACGGGAGCCCTGCCTGGGGAAACCTTCCAACAGGGCGAGCGCATCCGTTTTTCCGGCACGCTGCGCAAGCGCAAATTTCCCGGCGGCGATCCCATCGAACTGGTGGTTTCGGTATCCAAGGCAGCGAAGCCGCAACTGATTTTCACCACAGAGGCACGGAGTACTATAATAATCTCTGCGTCTCTGTGTCCTCTAGCGCAGCGGGTGGTAAAAAAGAATTGCTGCGCAAACATCATAGAACCGCTAGTGAAAGAGTCTAGCGGCTGGGAGATCCTCTCCGGGCCGCCGCGCTTTTCGCCCGTCATTCTGGGGCAGCGGTTGCGCGAGGCCGCCGCGCAAACCCTGTCGAACGGCATGGAAAGGCATGCCGATCAACTCGCGGTATACAAGGCGCTCCTGCTGGGCTACCGTAAAGCCATTCCGCCCGAAATCCACTTGCGGTTCAAGCGCACCGGAACCCTGCATATCTTCGCCATTTCCGGCCTGCACGTCGGTATTGCCGGCCTGCTGATCACGGTCGTGCTCAAAAGCATCGGTATTTCGCGCGACCGCTGGGGGCTGTTGCTGCTGCCGCTGCTGCTGGGCTATGTGATGGCCACCGGCATGAAGTCCAGCGCGTTGCGCGCGCTCGCCATGGCGGCGGTCTATTTCCTCTCGCCGCTCTTCCGCCGCCAGCCCGACGTCCCCGTCTCCATCGCCTTCGCCGCCATCCTTCTGCTGTTTTCCCGGCCCCTGGAAATCCGCTCCGCCGGCTTTATCTTTTCCTTCACCGTTGTCAGCTTCATCGTCATGGTTTTCGCGCGGGTTCCGAAAGGGTTTATTTTCAGCGGGGGAGGGTGGATGCGCACGATCCGGGCCTACGTGGCCTCGCTCGGAATCACCTCGGGGGCGGCCTTTATTGCGTCGGTTCCCGTGACGGCCCTCTTTTTCGGATCGTTTGCGCCCGTTTCGCTGTTTGCCAACCTGATCGTTGTGCCGCTCACCTTTTGCATTGTGCTCTCCGGCTGGCTCTCCATCCTCGTTCCGGCCGCATCCGGAATCTTCAACCACGCGGCCCTGGTGTTCATCAATGGACTGCTTGGAACCACCAACGTGCTTGCCGGGCTACCCGGCGCGCACCTGCGCGTGCCGCCCCCGCCGCTGACCGCCCTGCTCTTTTGGTATTGCGGATGGATCCATCTCCTCGTGCACGCCCGCACCCCCCGCCAGCGAACCGCCGCCCTCGTCCTGGTTTTCCTCGCCATCGCCCTGGCACTCCTTTGAGCGGGGGGCGGCGTGCGTAGCGCTCCAGTTGTTGAGTGAGGGTTGCTAAGGAAGATCGGCCTCCCCTCCGGCCTGCATGGCCACATGCGGTGTACGCGCAATCATGCGACAGGAATGGACGCGCGCAAGCGAAGTGTCGCATAATTTCCGAAGGAAATAGTGAGCGGGCAAACAGGCCCAAGCCTTTTCCCCGTTTGCAATTCGACCGCTTGCATGTTACGTTGCCCGCGAAATCACCAAGGAATATCATATGACCGCAGTTGCAGAGAAAGTAATGGAGAACGCACTGGATCTGTCCCCGATGGATCGGGCCGAGTTGATCGAGCGTCTGTTTTTCAGCTTTGATGGCGCTACGGAACATCCAGCGGACAAGGCTTGGGCTTCGGAAGTCGAATCTCGCATAGATGCCTACAATGCGGGGAAGATCGAGGCATTCCCCGCCGAAGAGGTTTTTAAGCGGATTTCAGAACGATGAAACTAATCGTTCTTTCCTGCGCCGAGCAGGAACTTATCGAGGCCGTGGACTACTACAACGGGCAATGCCCGGGGCTTGGGTATGAATTTGCCGCCGAAATCCAGCGAGGATTCGGACGGATTCAGAAGCATCCCTCGGCTTGGTCTGTCTTTTCCTCCCGTTCCCGCCGTTGCCTTACCGATCGTTTTCCCTATGGAATCCTCTACGAGGTTCGTGGCGATTGCATCCTGGTCAGCGGCATTATGCACCTGAGACAAGATCCCGCGCCTTGGCAAGACCGAGCCGAAGGTTAAGAGAGAGAGGCGCACCCGGGCGCGCCAGTTGCTGAGTGATGGTTGTTATGTTGCTGGGGATGGACGATGTCGACCGCCGTGAACTTCAGCCAATGGTTGCCACGGATCCCGGCGCAGGCATTCATCGAGAAGGATTCTCATTCTATCCAGTGGCCAGTAGCCGCTCCTTCGTCATTTCGAGGAAAGCCAGAACCTGCTCCCGGGCAACGGAAGGGAAATCATACAGGAAGAGGTCGATTGAATCTCCCGCCTCCAGGGAGTCAATCAAGTTGTGAATCGGAACACGGGTTCCCCGAAAAACGGGAATTCCACCGAGAATATCCGGACGGATCTCAACAACATTATGCGTTTCCTTGGCGGTGTGGTGTCTGCAATACACCTGAATGTCAACGTATTTTGCTTGCCTCGCGCATCGTTTCCCCAATCCGCTGGTAGTTCAGCAGTTCGACCACCACCATGTTCTCGAACAAGGGGCCGCGCATCCGGTCGGGGAAAATGCGGTCTGGATATGGAGAAATGAGATGAAGCCGAAATATGAGATAATACTATATTGGAGCGACGAGGATCATGCCTATTTGGCCGAGGTTCCCGAGCTTCCCGGTTGCATGGCTGACGGGGATA
>DAOUQA010000194.1 GCA_030625905.1 Kiritimatiellales bacterium
TTAGCCGCGAAAGAACGCAGAGAACTCAAGAGGGGAACGGGAATGTTTCCCGCCGTTCCGTGTATTCTGTGTGTTCCGTGGTTAATGTTCATGAACGTGCTCCACCTTTTCCGGTTCAACGCCTTCGGACCGCATTTGTTCTAGATACTTTTCTGGATCTTCCATGAAGGTTCCGTCGCATCCGCCGCAGCAGAAGTAGATGCGCATGCCGTTGTAGTCGGTAAATACGCTTTTGTTGATGGCACCGCCCATGATGGGGCAGAGGGTTTGCGGTTGCGGCTCTCCGCCTGCAATCTCTTGCTCCTCGCTCGGAACGCTCATCATACTGGGCTTGGCCCGGATCTGAAGTTCGGCGTCGAGCTTGAAGGCGCCGTGGCTCACGACCCGCTCGCCTTCTTCCAGGCCGCTTTCAACCACATAGAAACCGCCCAACCGTATGCCGAGTTCCACTTCGCGGCCTTCATAGGTTGGTTTTTCCTGGCCAGGGATTTCAACATAGACGACGGCGCGCTTCCCGGTTTTCAATGCGGCGGAAGCCGGAATCACCAGCGGAGCGTTCTCTTCGGTTCCGGCCACATAGCCCAGCGACTCGGTGGTGACCAGCGGCATCCCGCAGACATCGCAACTGCCGGGGGCGTCTTTGATGATTTCCGGATGCATCGGGCTGATCCACTTTCCCGCCAACTCGGGATTCATGACGCGTCCACCCTCGGCCACTTTCGGGCGGGCCACGGCGCGGACAAACATACCTGGTTTCAGCGCGAGGGTTGGATTGTCGATGATGATGCGGACCTTGGCGGTACGGGTGGAGGGATTGATGATCGGATCGATGAAGGAGATGGTGCCCTCGAAGGTTTTGCCCGGATAGGTTTCGGTCGTGAATTCAACCTGTCCTCCGTAGCGTAGCCAATTCAGGTCGCTCTCATAGGCATCGAGCTGAATCCAGACGGTGGAAAGATCGGCGATGGTGTAGATGCGCGTGCCGGTTTTAACATACATGCCTTCCTGCGCATTTTTATGGATCACGATGCCCGATCCCGGAGAATAGATGGTCATGTGTTTCGCCGGGGTTCCACGCTTTTCGATCTCGGCAACCTGCTGGCCCGTGAAGCCCCACAAGTGCAACTTTTCGCGGGAGGCGACAATCGTTTTTTTTGCGGTTTCGAGCAGGTAGGTGCTGTCGGAGTTTTTGAGTTTTTCCAGCGTTTGGATGCCCTGGATCAACTCCTCCTGGGCGGTGAGTAGTTCGGGGCTGTAGAGCTCGGCAAGGTGGTCGCCCTTTTTAACGGGTACGCCGGTGTAGTCGACGAAGAGGCGGTCAATCCGACCGGGGAACCAGGCGGAGATATAGGAGACGCGGGTTTCGTCGTAGTCGACCGTGCCGACCATGCGCACCTCGGCGGCCACAAAGCGGCGATCCACGGTGTAGGTTTCCAGCTCCATCAATTTGGCGGCATACTTGCTGACACTGATCTCTCGCTCGCCGCCCTCGTTGCCGCCCGACTCCATCGGAATCAGATCCATGCCGCAGAGCGGGCACTTGCCTGGCTTGGGCATTTTGATCTGCGGGTGCATCGAGCAAGTCCAAGTTGAGGCTTTAGGCTTTGGACTGGAGGCTTGAGGGTGGGCGTGCTCGGGCGGTGTCGGAGATTTTCCGGAGAGTCGTCCGCCGATGAAGGCGATGAGGATTAGCCCGGCGGCGATGAGCATGATGCGGGTGGTTTTTTTGCTGGGGTTCATGAGGATTCCTTTTATTGGATTACCAGGAAAAATAGTTGAGTCCGTAGACGAGCATGCCGCCAAAGTGGCCGGTGGCAGCAACGAACAGTACACCGAGTACCAGCGCAATCCGGTAGCTCCAGAGGCCGGTTTGCTTGCGGTGCAACCGTTCAGAGAGTACGGCGGTAACAAGAATGACGACGAAAGTGGAAAGCCCTAACAACTTGTGGCGGAGCAGGACGACGGCATAGTCGGGGGGATACTGGGTGCCGGTTTCCGCCGCTAGGCCGAGGGCAACAGCTACGGCGGCACCCAGCACTGCAATAAGGAGATTAAAACGGGTCGCACTGCGGAAGAGGGGGACTCCCGTGAACAGAAAAAGGGCTTCTGCCAGTGCGGCCACTAAAATGAGGCCAATCGGAATATGGACGGCGATGGGATGGAACTTGCCGGCGAAGGAGATGAGTTTTGGGGGTTGTCCCGCCTCGCCGTGGTCGGTGGCGTGGTCGTGTTTCTCGGTGGCTTGCTCTTCGGGATGAGCCTGTTCCGCGAACTGCGGAAGTTTGTCGAGATAGTCTTCAGGGTTTTCGGTGAAGAGCTTGACGCAGGGTTTGCAGCAGAGATAGACGCGTTTGCCTTGGTAGTCAACATAGAGCGAGGGATCAATGGGGTTGCCTTCCATAACGGGGCAGGTGGTTTGCGCGGGAGCTTTGTCATGCCTCTCGTTGGCACTTCCAAGCAGAGGGAGGGCAATGAGCAAAGTGGTTAGAATAATTTTTTTTAGCGTTTTCATAATTATTTCTCTTCGCGGGCAACGAAGCTGGAAGCATCGTTTACGTTTAGGAAATCGATTCCGGTGAGCTGGGCGAGTTTGGCGCGGGCGATGAGGTGGTCGGCGCGGGCACGTTCGTGGGCGAGCTGGAATTCAAGCAGCATGCGTTCGGCATCGATCAGGTTGATAAATTCCATGCTACCGGCCTCATATCCTTTGCGGTTGACTTCCAGCGATTGCTCGGCCTTGGGGACGAGGCTCTCTTTGTAGAGATTGATTTTTCGGTCGGCGTCGCGCAGTTGGAAAAGGGCTTGGCGGATGTCGGCATCAAGCGTCTGTGTACGGTTTTCAAGCGTGAGCTGCGCGGCGGTTTTTTGATAGGCGGCCGATTCGATCTTTGCGCGGTTCTTGCCGAACCAGATCGGCAGGGTGATGCCCACCGTTCCAATGATTGGATCGTTTCCGCTGTCGGCTACGGGGGTGGAGGAGTCGCCGGTGTCGATGTATTGCACGCCGATGGAAAAGTCGGGGAAGCGTTCGCGCCGAGCAAGTTGGATCTGGTGATCGCCACGGTCAATCTGGTAGCCGAGCTCCACCAGTTCGGGGCTGGCGCTGCGGGCTTGGGTTTGGAGGGCTGCGGCATCGGTCTCAATGGCTTGGTAGGGAAGGTCGGCGGGCCAAGGAAGCGGCGCGGCAACGGGGCGGTTGAGCGCGGCATTGAGGCGGGCGGTTTGCGGGGTGCGGAGGTGGGTCAGGGAGGAGAGGCGATCTTCGAGACGGCCTAGCTCAACCTGTGCCTGCAAGATGGCGGCCATGGGGGCACCGGCTTTGTAGCGGGTGCGGGCAACCTCTTCGAGGTTTTGGATCAGCCGGATGCGGTCTTCGGTAATCTCGGCGCTGCGTTTGAGGTAGTGGAGCTCGGCGTAGGCTTGGGTGATGGAAAAATCGAGGTTGAGTTTTTCGCGTTGATAGCGCGCTCCGCTGGCGGCGGCGAGGTCGCTGGCGATCGCTTTTTTCATGGAGAGCTTTCCGAAGCCTGGAATTTTTTGGTTGAGGCCGAAGCGCTGGTTTTGCGGGCCGGTCTTGGTTTCGACGGATTCAAAGTAGTAGCCATAGGAGAGGGTCGGATCGGGCAAGCCTTTCTGCACGGCAATGTTTTCCTCTGCACCCTTCCATTGGTTGAAGGCGGCTCGGAGCTGGGGGTTGTTCGTTGCTCCGTACTCCAGTGCGGCCTGTAGCGTCAGGTTCGTGCCGAACGGGTCGGCTATAGCAATAAATGGGAATAACGACAGCACTGCGACTGCGAGAGTTTTTTTTGACAGGATAACAGGATGGACTTGATTTTAAAAAAGGTAGTTAATTCAGATCCTGTATATCATAAAATGGTATCTTGAAAATAACTTTTCATCTCAAAAACCGTTCTAAATCTACAAACAGCCAAATGAGTGTTAAATGCGTGATAGCAAAGATAACAAATCTTGGCACCGAATTATTATTTAAATT
>DAOUQA010000086.1 GCA_030625905.1 Kiritimatiellales bacterium
CACCGGCGGAAGATACACGCTTTTGGATGTGAAGGGGCAGGGCTCCCTTCGCCATATCTGGGAAACCCGTGGTCCCGACACGGCGGAATTCGAGTTTGAAATGTTTGTTGACGGAGAGCAGACGCCAAGCATCAAGGGAAGCTTTCCTGATTTGATCGCAGCGGCGCAAAGAGCCACGCAGCCCTACGTCCTGAACCCCGGCGGAACCATCCCGAAGCTGAGCCACAACTTCTACCTTCCCGTTCCTTTCGAAAAGTCGCTCAAAATCGATATCGCGAACTTGAAGGATGACAATGGCTTGGTCTTCCTGCAATTGGACTATCGCCTCGAAGACGATTCCATGAAGGGCGTGAAGCTCACGCAAAAGGGCACGGATTCTAAAATAATTTTGGCGTACAGAACGGATCCCCTCGTAGAAGCGACGTCCCCGTCGCTTTCACCGTCGCTTCTACGAATATCCAAAACGATCAAAGGCAATGGCGAGTTCTCGTTCGAGGGGCCAGCCATTATCCGCAAGTTTGTGGTGAACAACACTCGGCCGGGCGTGCGGATGAACGTGTTTTTCGACGATGAACCGACTCCCGCAATCGAGGTCGATATCGCCGATTTCTTTGGTCCGTTCAAAGGGGCGGTGTTCGGGGACAACGCCTGCTACCTGCCGATGCCTTTTGCCAAGAAGATGAAGGTGGTGGTTTTTGGTGCAGCCGACGACGACGAGTGGAATTTTGATGTCGAGGCCGAGCCCGTAGAGTCTTTCGGGGATGACTGGGGCTACTTCCACGCACGAAGCGAACATCTCTTTGGAGCCAGCGGCTACGACCAGTTTCAGATTCTCAACACAACCGGTCGCGGCAAGTGGCTCGGCATGTCCCTCTACAACACCCAGCACGACCATGGCGGTGGTGACTTTGCGGTGATCGATGGCGGCACCGCCAACCCCTCGTTCCTGCACGGTATAAACGGAGAGGACTACTTCTCCTTCGCCTTCTTTGGAAAGGGCGAAAACTTTCCCTACTCCGAAGCCTTCTCGAACGAAGAGGGCCGGATGCGGCTCCACCTTGAAAATCCATACGTCTTCAACGAGTCGATCAATATTTCATGGGGCGTGACGAAAGGCGTTAATCCCCGCAGCGTGGCCTACTGGTATCAGCAAGGCGCCAAAAGCAATGTGCTTTCGGCGGAGCAGGCGAGGGGACTCAAGTGGAAGGTCTTCGGCCCCGTCGGCGTTCCCGTGCTGGCGGACGGCAACACACCCGATGTCTCGGATGCAGAGAAGCTTTTTGCCGCTCTCCCGGCAGAAGCCGACCTCGATGCAGGCAAGCCCTCCGACGCCTACCATATCATGTTCTCCAAAACCAACACCGGCACCTTCAACGGCTGGGCGGAGCAATATGCCGTGGGCGGCCACCTGAATCTGATGTATATCTACGGCCATGCCATGGACCTTCACGACCATATGCACATGGGGTATTACGCAAGGGGCATGATGGCGAAAACGGAGTTGGTCGTCGACAAGGCGCAAAAGGCCAGGCTCCAGCTTTCATACGACGATCCGCTGGTGGTGGAAGTCAACGGCAAGAAGGTCTTCGAAGATCTGGAGCTTCGGCGGGGCTTCACGACCCAAACCTTCGATGCCGTTCTGCGGGAGGGCGACAACAAGGTGGTGGTCAAAATGCTAGATACGCCCAACAACAACACCTGCTGGGCAGGGATATCCCTCAGGGTTCTTGATGCGCAGGGAAATAGGATTGAGCTGTCCCAGTGATTCCATGATTAAAATGCCTGCCTCGGGCGGGATGGCAACCCTCGAAGAGGGGTTCAGACCGCAGCAGATGCAGTGACACGAGGTGAGGCTGGCGCGAGGCGACGGCAGTGAAGCGGAAAATCGGCCCGAATAGATGCTCAATAGAGCATCCGTTCGGATGGTGGTAAAGCTACCATCAAAAGGACTTTCCTTCGCTCGTCAGCTTCCAGTCATCCGTCCGGAACGGTGAGGCGGGAAGGCCGGCGCCGTTGTAGAGGTTGTAGAGTGGGTAAACTTCCCATGCATATCTGACCGCGAAAGGTTCTTTGATCCCTGCGTTCGAGACAACAACCGTATTGCCGTCAATCACGGCGTCCGCCCAGGCAAACTTTTCATCCTCGGCGGCAATGGCAAATCCTTCCAGCTTACCGCCCTTGGCGATGAGTCCTCCATCTACGTGGTTGAAGGAGATGCGGATCTTGTTCCCTTCGACTACCATTGATTTGTAAAGCGGCCCGGAATAGGGAACCTTCTTCCCGTACTCCTTGGCGAGGGCCCATAGGCTGAGGCGTTTTCCGACATCGATCTTGTTTTCCGGGTGAATGTTGTTCGACTCGCCAATATCGATGGTGACGGCCATTCCCGTGTTTGTAACGGAAAGCGTCATAAGCTGCGCATTTCTAAGCTCTGCCCACCCATGGTGCTTCGGCGCGGCGGGTTTTTCATATTTAACCTCTTCGGTCGGCTTCTGCTCGATAAAGTTGGCAAGCTGGACGAAATAGAAAGGGAAGTCGCCCTGATTCCATTCTTCCCTCCAACTCGTGATCATCGCGGGGAAGAGCCTTTGGTATTGGTGGCCTCTCCCGTCGTTGCTTTCGCCCTGATACCAGATCGCGCCTTTGATCGTGAAGGGGATCAGCGGGGCGATCATGCCATTGTACAACCGGCCGGTCCGTTCAAAATCCTGAAACTGGAACGGCAGTTCTGCATTGGGCTTATCCTTGAATTCCGGGTTTTTTTCGAGCCAGTTGTTTTTTTGCTCATCAAAGCCGGAAATGATTTTTTTGAATTCCGGATCGTTTTCAACCACCTCCGGCTTCATCCATGTTTCGAGATAGGTTCCGCCTATGCAGGAATGGATGAGCCCGACTGGAACATTGGTATACTTGTGTATTTCCTTGCCGAAAACATAGGCAACGGCGGAGAACATACCGACCGTCTCCGGGCTGCATTGCTGCCACTCTCCTGTGCAGGTGAATTGGGGTTCCTTTAGATTCGGACCCAAAGCTGGGTCGAGGACATTGAAAAGCCGGATGTTGGGATAGTTGGCCGCCGCGATTTCCTCCGTGCCCCCTGCGACGGGTTGGTCTTTGCCGTAGCCCAGCAGAGGCATATCCATATTCGACTGCCCACCCGAAAACCACACTTCTCCGCTCATCACATTCTTGAGTTCGATCGTGTTGTTGCCCCATATCGTCATTTTAAACGCCCCGCCTGCTGGAGGTGTCTTGATCTTCACCATCCAGTTGCCATCCTTGTCCGCGACGGTCGAAGCAGCCTGTGATCCTTTCCAGCTTCCCTCTACCGAAATCTTTTCACCGGGGTCGGCCTTGCCCCAGATGGCGACGTTGGTTTTCTGCTGCAGAACCATGTTATCGCCGATAATCGAGGGCAAGGTAATCTCCGCGGTGGCAGTTATGCAAAACAACGAGAGTAGGGCGGTCAGAAAATATTTCATTGTCGGGTTCCTTTTAATGCGTTGTTAAGGTTAAAAATTCATCTGTGTAGGATTGAGTATATTTTAAGCCGTGTTAAACGCAAATGTATTTTGCGTTGGATGGCGAAAGCGAAAGGATCAGTCCGACGTTGCGAATCAGGCGCGGCTATTTGCCGTCGCCTGCATCCAGCTTGTTCGGCATCGTATAGTTCGGGTTGGAAGTTGGGGATTTTGCTCCGAGCTGCTTTTGCCAGTGGTGTAGCAGGTCAAGAAGCTCCTTTGCCTTTGCTGGGTGTTTCTTGGTGAGATCCTCTTTCTCGCCAATATCGCTTCTTAGGTTATAAAGTTCATGTTTCTCTTCCTCATAGAATTCGATAAGTTTCCAGTTCCCTGCCCTGATAGCAGCCCCCGGAGTCCATGTGCTACGATGGTAATGAGGATAGTGCCAGTAGATTGCATTACGCTCCAACTCCCTCTTTCCCTCCAAAAGGGATGCCAGGCTTAGGCCATCGGCATGTTGGCGGGGCATTGCCTCTATGCCCGCTAGCTCCAGAATCGTAGGATAGAGATCGCAGCTTGTTACGGGGAGATCGCAGGTACTTCCAGGTTTGCTGACTCCTGGCATTGATATAATGAGAGGTACACGAATACCTCCTTCATAACACCAGCCCTTTCCGGCTCTGAGAGGAGTATTTGACGTCGGCGTGAATCCTGTCTTCTTTATGGACAAACCACCGTTATCGGAAGTGAATATAACCATGGTGTTATCAGTTATCTTGAGCTTATCGAGTGTGTTCAGAAGTCGCCCGACATTCTCGTCCATAGCTTGGACCATGGATGCATAGGCAGCGTTGTCCTGCCATAGTTTTGTCATGCTGTTTCGTTCCTTTATGCTGGATGGACCGCGTAGCTCTAACGACGACACGCGCTTAGTGTTTTCAGCGAGAAGTCGCTTACATGGCTGAATTGGGGCGTGAACGGTGTAGAAGGCCTGCAAAATAAAGAAGGGGCACCCTTTGTTCTGCTTCATGAATTTGATTGATTCGTCTGTCAACCGATCGGGCAAGTATTCACCCTTCGGACCGTTTTTCAGTTTCGGATTCTTGTAAGGAGTGTAGTACCCGCCCGGGGGGAAGCCGTTGTGGTGCCCGCCTTTGTTGATATCAAAGCCCTGATCCTCGGGGAAATAACCGTCGCTACCAATATGCCATTTACCAGCAAAAAAGGTCTTGTAGCCTTCCTTCTTGAGTGCTTCTGCTATGGTCGTCTCGGAAAGAGGAAGTTGATTCAGGTCTTGTGGGCCGAGAAGCTTCCTGTCCTTCGGATCATAGCCGGGGATCCAGTCTGTTATATTGAGGCGCGCGGGATATTTGCCTGTCATGATGGATGCTCGCGTTGGTGAGCATACGGGGGACGAGGCGTATGCGTCGGTGAAACGCACAGCGGACTGGGCGAGGCGATCTATGTTGGGCGTCTGGTATGAACGACTACCTTGGCAACCAAGGTCCATCCATCCCAAATCATCCACAAGTATGAATAGGACATTGGGTTGGTTTTTTGCATCGGCTGCAAAAGAGTCAACTGGAAGCAAAAATGCCAATCCAGCTGCAGCACACAACTTAAAAAAGTCTCTTTTGTTCTTCATGAGCTTATCCTTTGAATGCAGAACCAGTCAATAGCATGACAGCTCCGTTCGTGCCTAATAGCGTATCGCAAACCGTACGAATGTCGGTCCCGTATTTAAGGACAATCAGCCGCTTGCCGGCCGGCAGTTACCGGGGCAGAAGGAACAAGCGCCCTTCTCCTGAATCGAGCGAAATCTGTAATCCCTTCATGGCAGGGCTGTCGTCAACTACCGCAATCTCTTTTCCTGTCTTTTTGCAGACCTCTCGAACTTGCTCGACGGGTACGGAAAACGCCACCGTCGGCCATGCTGTGTATGTAATACTATAGTTGTTCAACAAGACCGCCCGTCGCCCGTCGGCATGCTTGAACAGCCCGACCAGATAGTCGCCCTGCGTCAGGCTCGTGATCGGCGTATCCTTTAGCACATCGTCCGGGTTCTTGTCCAAGCTCACGCGGTAGATCCCAATACTTGTCAACGACATGAGTGTTGGCCCTAATTTCTTTATGTCGCTATTGACTCGCTTCGCCTGTTCGTAGTGACGTGTCTTCCGCCCGTCGGCGGTGATAATAGCGCCTCCTTTCGGGAACTCGCGCCCCCGCGGTGTCCAATAGCAGAAATAGAGCACACCCTTGGAACCGTAGGCCAGCGACGTATAGATTTGCCACTTGATCTGTGCCTCGGTCGGATCCGAGTGAGAACCGAAGGGCATGACATTGAAGAAGTTCCAGTGCGGTATGCCCTTCATCAGCGAGTACTTTCGCATGGTTGCCATGTTGTCGAGGTAGCCCTGCCGGTTATCCACGCCGGGCTTCATGACGGGATAGTGGTCCATGCTCAGGACGTGCACACCGACCTCGTCAACGAAGCGCTTGATGTGCTCGTCGTAAGTCTTCGTTCCCAACATCTTCTTGTTGGCGTAGTTGGGGAAGAGGTTGATGTAGCAGAGGCGTCCGGGCCGCGCGGCGCGGATTTCTTGGGTGGTCTTGCGCAAATTGGGGAAGTCCTTCGCGCTCGGCTCGTCGCAAATCGTGTAGCCCCAGACGACGGGGCTTTCGGGCAACTGGTTTGCCGGAAGACCGGCGCGGGAAACAATGGCCTTCAAGTTGTATTTTTCGCAGAGCTCGATCTGTGTCTCGACGGTCTCCGGCGTTTTGGCGCCGAATCCGCCCAGTACCATGGTGAAATTAGCGTCAGCGATTTCCCTGTAGCGCAAGTCGGCGTCGGCGCCGATGGGCGGGTCAACCCAGAAGCCGATTACGAACCTGTCCTGAACGAATCTCTCCGGTTCGGCTGATGCGGTCATGCATTGACTCGCCAGAGCAACACTCATTCCAAGTAGCACTGACAGATAAAGGCTTCTACCCATCGATAGTTCCTTTATGATTTCACCACGGGAACCATCCTATGCGGAAGAAGCCCGCGGAATTAGTCGTCGGCGCAGAAACGTCCATCGGTGAAGTTTCCAGCGAAACAACATTGGTCACCACCTGCCATGCATTGGTCGTCGTTAAATCATCCACAGATTCAACACAGTAGTGTTGCCCTGTTGTGCCGGAAAACTGCACGTTGACGTTTCCGTTGGAAAACGTTGCGCCCGGAAGAAACATTGGAATGTGATCCTTAGCAAAAACCACATTCATGATAAAATCAATGATAGGGCTCGGGTCATCTAGGCCATGCACATGGCCTACGCCCGGCTTATGAATGACCTTGATCGCTCCGCCAAATGAGGTGTGGTTCGCTTCAACGATAGCCGTATTCTCGGACACAGGAACCACCGTGTCCGCATCGCCGACCACATGCAGCAAGGGGATGCCAGCGGCTGCCAGCGGCTGCATGTTATCCACCGGATTGCCGCCATAGGCAAGAGCTTCCGCATCCGAGGTAAAACCATAGGCCGCTTTGCAGGTTATCCAGTCCGATGGTGATCCGCTACCGGTGCCGAATCCGCCCGGCCAGCTCTTGAAATCGCAGACCGGTGCATCGGCATAGATGCAGTGGACTTTATCGGCATTCTGCGCCGCCCAGTTATAGATGATCAGGCCACCGCGCGACATACCTTCGAGCACAACCCGCTGATCGAGGCCATATGATTGGGTCAGGAAATCGTAGAACGTATCAAAGCGAGCCACCGCATCCGGGGACCCGAAGAGGTTAACCACGTCAACGTAGACCACATGAAAACCATTGTTCAAGAGCGCGATATCCGGCCCGGGCTCATGACCCCAGAATCGGGCACGCCAAATCCAGTGCCTGCCTTCCGCCACCACGTCCGGAACGACCACCTTGCAGCTCAGGCCGTCCATCACGAAAGAGTACAAGTCGAATGAATAGAAATCCGAAGGTGTCCCCGGAAATGTTCCGGTGATGGCGTTGTACCATTGCAGCGCCATGACATCGTTCCCAGCGGCGTTCGGGTGAAGATTATCGCTCTGCATGGTGGTCGCATAGTCATCATTGATCGGGGTGAAGTGATCCACCAGCCGGACATCGCGCCCCTGTGCAATAAAGCCGGAGACCACGTCCGGGATCGCAGCATTAAACGCGGCGACATTAATTGGGTCTTGCGGTTCGCTTGTTCGATTCGGCGTTATTTGCGCCAGGAAAATCGTTGGATTCCCCACATCCGGCAGTTCATAAATATTTTCCACCAGCGTTTGCAGCCGACCTGGGGCTCCCGGAAGATCAATCTGCACATCCACGTCATTAGCCCCCAGCATGATCAAAATGATGTCCGGCTTCACGACGGCGAGCCGCCCGTTGTTCCAAAAATACGACAGACTTTCGGTCATGCCCCAGCGACCAGAAACACCGTCGCCGATCACCGAACCGGATATACCGGAGTGGTAGTGATACAGATTATCGGCGGGCGTAGCACCGGTGGTCGGCAATCCGTCCACATTCGCGGTGAAGTGGCCGGTATAGTTAAAGACATAGTCGTTGGCAACCAGCAGATCATATAGCGATTTGCGCGGCGAACCGTTTGCATCTCCATCCGCATTGCTTTGGGTAATCGAATCGCCGATAAACCAGATGGCGCCGAGATGCTTTACGCCGATCGTGATGATGATCGCATCCGACCCAACATTAAGATCGCTGTCAGTCGAATAGGCCGTGATGGTGTGTGTGCCCTCGCTCAAGCTGTCGGTTGAAAAACTCGCCCCCGTACCAATCGGTTCGGGTTCGAGGTCTGAGGCCCAGATGAGCGCCGCTTCCAAGGTGGCGTCAGCGTCCTCCACATCGGTCACGGTCGCAACGAAAGATACGGATACACCCTCCTCGAATACCGAATCCGCCGCCGGACTACTGATTGTCACCACCGGAATGGAGCCTATGTTATTACTAATGTCGAACCCAATGTTGAACCGCATTGTGCGGTCGAAGGCATAATCACTGTTTCCGGTGGGGGCGCCACCGACCGTCGCGCCCGAAAGGGTGTCTCCGTTTGCGACATAGTCCGCCACGCCCTGGGCTGTGCCATCTACGATGACGATACAACCGTCTTGCAGCCATCCGGCCACGATCATGTCCCCAGTGTTTACGCTGATCGTTGGGTTCACCGACGAGACGGTGAAGGCTCGGTTTTCCAGATGATCCCCGGCACTTGGCCCCAAAAGGTCGTCGGAAGAGGTTACCGTGAGGGCATCGCCAATGGAAAGAATTTTGTAATTGGACGCCGCCTGCGCGTCTCCTCCAAGGTAGCGGGCCACAAAGGGGGTCAAGGTGCCGCTGGTGTCTGCGAAGAAGTTGACCTCTTTCAATGTTAGGTTTTGGTCGGTGGGGGCGGTGTAAATGGTCGGGGAACCGGTATGCTGGAAGTAGGTGAGGAGGGGAAGGGTGTCCGCTCTTATCCCGATACCTTTTGTCACTAACCGTCCTTCCGAGGCGGCGTCACCGATAAACAAAGAGGCTTCGGAAGCGGCAGTTTCCGGCGACCCGGAAAAGCCCAGTGTTGCGATGGACATTGCTCCTATAGCTATAACGCAAGTAGTCAACTGGTGTATTTTCATTTTTTCTCCTTAGCGATTAGGGTGACTTTCGGTGGAAAGAAACTTTGCCTAAATCAACGGGCGTTTTCACCGTAAAGTCCACCCACTTGGAAATGGGTAGTCGTTTAGTTTTAAGTCAGTCACTCTACCGTCATTGGTTATTTGACTCAAGATTTCGTG
>DAOUQA010000041.1 GCA_030625905.1 Kiritimatiellales bacterium
ATAGCGGGCAATGTCGGATGCGATCACCAGCGCCTTCCTGGAAGGATTCCTGGCCACAAACCCGATAGCCAGCTGCAGCCCGGCCGTGGCGCTGTAGCAAGCCTGCTTAAGTTCGACCGTCCGGCAGCGGCTATTCATTTCCAGCAGGCCATGCACGTAGACTCCAGCCGATTTTGACTGGTCGATTCCGCTTTCAGTGGCGAAGATCAATAATTCGACATCGTCCAGTTCGCCATCCTGCATCAACGGGTATGCCGCACTGGCCGCAAGCGTCACCACATCCTCGTCGGGAGGCGGTATACCCATTTTTTCCTGACCTATGCCGAGATAGTACTTATCGGAATCAACCGACCGCTCATCGGCGAGCGTCTTGAGATCCACGAAATAGTTCGAGGTGTAGAAGCTGATCCGATCAATGCCAATATTCATCAAGAATGAGTTCCTCGTTGCCTTTAATATCCTTGATTGCCCCCGTTCCAAGAAGGAACATGGCGATGGTAAACTCCCTCTTAAGGCGCCGGATCATCTCGCGCACTGCCTCGGCCGACTCACGCGCCGGGTTGAGGAACGGACGCGCTATGCCACAGAGCGATGCACCAAGGATCATGCTTTTGGCCATGTCAATCCCACTTCTGATTCCACCCGAGGCAATCACTCTTACCTCGCGCCGATAGGGCTTCACCAATCGCAGTGCCACCGGTGTTGGAATGCCCCAATCGCTAAACAACTCACCCAGCTCCGGTTCATCGCTTCGGCAGCTTTCGACCCTGCTCCACGACGTTCCGCCACTGCCGGCGACATCGATGTATTTGATACCGGCGGCCAGTAAATGTTCAATGTCCTTCGTGGAGATTCCAGCCCCCACCTCCTTGACGACCACCGGTTTTTTCAAGGTTTGTACAATCACCGCAATCTTGCTTCGGAGATTGGAAAAGTCGGTATCGCCTTCCGGCTGCACGGCCTCATGCAAAGGATTTAAGTGGAGATACAGGCCATCCGCCTCGAGGGCGGCGATGACCGCCTCGCAATCGGCGAAGCCCATGTCGTAGTTTAATTGGACCGCACCGAGATTGCCCAGCAACAATGCATTCGGCGCATGCTTCCGCAACTCAAAGCTTGCCCGCGCTGCGTCGTCCGACCTCAACACCCGCTGCGATCCAACCGCCAGAGCAACGCCTTCGGCCTCGGCGGCGATGGCCAGATTGCGATTGATCTTCACCAGTTCCTCGTCCGCCCCGCCCGTCATCGACGAGATCAGCAACGGGAACGACAGCCCCTTGCCCATAAATCTGACCGAGGGATCGACCTCGGCAAGATTCAACTCCGGCAGGGCGCGGTGGGAGAGATGGATGCGGTCAAAATAATATTGCTGGCGATCAACCTCGCCGCCCTCCGACGCAATATGGATGTGGTCAAGTTTTCGCTGGTTTATCGAATTCATAAGATTAGGTGCCTTTATAATGCATAGCCAAAATTAGGAAAGCTCAATCCTGCCGTCCGCGCTCGATGCGGCAGACGATTGAATAACCTCGTAGCCTTCGTTTATGACAGCTCGGAATTCTGGAGAAATCGCGTGCCAATCCAACACATCAACGCGAATCGGAAGATCCGATTCCTCAAAGGCCTCCCGCAAACCATATAGAATGTCTTGTTCCAATTTGGATACAGCGACCACGGCAATATCCAGATCGGACCATTCCTTGGCGGTTTGTTTAATCCGAGAACCAAATACCCTGACTTCGCAAGAGGACACGTGCTCCAAGAGAATCCGTTTCACGGTTTCGAGTTGGGATGGAGGTAAATCAATCATTGCGTTCGGCAATTCTGGCAAGCACATCCGATGCTTCCGGCAGGAAATCCCCCGCCACCTTGAATACATCTTTAGCAGTTTCGGCATCGTAGGTGTGCGAAGTTTCATTGCGCGACTTATGAAAAGCCATCCACGCATCGACATCGTCAATCAAGCGGTTTTCATGGCACAGGCGAAATAGCTGGCGACGGGCAACCCCATCCACCTCAACCGGACTCACATTCGTTTCCAGCCAGCGCTTCATCATTTTCCAGGACTGCTCATAGGCCACCTCGAAATTCTGAACCACCCCGGCACACAGGGTTTCAACCAGATCGACATCTCCTCCGTCGGCCTGCTCCTCCGCAACGCGCAACGAACGCTCCAATGCACCAATCGCTTTCCTTAGACTTTCCAGTTCAAGTGCCATAATCAGTTTCCCCCTCTTGTGACCAACAAAACGACCGCCTCGCAGGAAATTATTCCTTTAAACCCCTCCATTGGATCATTCAGTTGAGCAGGTGTTGCGAAATAGATACTCTGATCCTCTAACTCCTTATATCCGTCACCAAGGAGTTTATCCACCGGTCTAAATCTATAGAATGTCTTGTGCATTTTGTATTTCTTCGCGGCTACTCGTCCAGAAACCCATGCTGTGCTCCGCCGGAATGTACATTCACAGGGTTCATGAATCAAACCACCTGAACTTTTAGCTTTCCACCGCAGGCTGTGGCATAGCGGACAAGCGTGTCGATGGATACGTTACCGCCGCGTTCGATACGGGAAACCACACTTTGAGTGGTACCCATGCGCTCGGCAATCTGAACCTGGCTGAGACGGGCCTTGGTGCGTGCCTTATGGAGCTCCTTGGCAATGGCATATTCAACATCGAACGCCTTGGAAACCTTATCGAATCCCGGTTTGTGGCGAATGGCCTTGGCTTGCTTTTCGTGCGCCTTGCGCATTTTTTCCATCGTGCTACTCATTGTATTCTCCTCGCTTAACCAGACCAATCACCCGCATGGCCTGCTTGAGTTCTTTCTGCGGAGTCTTCTGCGTTTTCTTGACGAAGCCGTGGACACCAACCACGTATTCCTTCTCTTGGTAGAAGTAGAGGATTCGAACTTGCCCACCTCTGCGTATTCGCATTTCAAAAAGGCCTTTATCCAGCTTCTTTCCAAACGGCTCCACCAAACGCCCGTCTTTTTCAAGTTGCTCAACAATCTTCAAATACTCGGCCTGCACTTCATCCGACTGCGACTCGACAAACTGCCGGAGCTTCTTCACTGCGATGTATATTTTCTTGGCCATGAATGAAACCTATATCGCATATATGCACTATAATGGCAAGTGAAAACCGGCATCCGGATTCCTTCATGAATCATATAAGCGCGGCACCTAACAATGTGTGCGTTTAGCCGCACATGTTTTGAGTTCCTTGCGCTCTCTTGTGGCCAACCCGGACGCACCGTTCATCCGGAACGCGGCTGGAAGCGCGCGTCTACATTACTGCCCACGCTCGATGCGACGATGGGCACCCATCAGCTCGCCTGGGTTGGTCTGGGCGGCAAGGAGGGATAGCTCGCCGCAAAGGACGGTGGCGGCGCAGAGGCAGGCGAGGCGACGGGCGTTTTCGCCGGGTTCGCGCTGCTCGTCGAGCCCCATGCGCTTCATATTTTCCAATACGAAGTCCAAGCCCTTCCCGTTACCGACGGTACCGACAATCAGGTTGGGAAGGGTGACGGAAAAATAGAGATTGCCATCGCGCTCCTCGGCCATGGTGAGACCCTGAGAGCCTTCGACAATATTGGCGGCGTCCTGGCCGGTGGCGAGGTAGAAGCCGAGCAGCATGTTGGCAAAGTGCGCGTTTGCGCTACGCAGCCCACCGGCGAGCATGGTGCCGATCAGGTTTTTGCGGATATTGAGTTGTACGATCTTTTCGGGTGCGGTCTTGAGGTTGCGACTGCAGATTTTTCTGGGAATCGTGATTTCAGCAACGACATATTTTCCGCGGCCGAGAATGCCATTGACAGCGGTGGCCTTCTTGTCGGAGCAATAGTTTCCGGAAATGGAGCCATATTTTAGTTCCGGGTGGTATTCAAGAATGTGGTTCATCAAGGCTTCGGCCGCCTGGGTGCACATGTTGTGGCCGGCGGCATCGCCCGTGGTGAATTCAAAGCGCAGGAAAAGCAAATTGCCGGCAATCTGCGAGTGCATGTCGATCAGCCTGGCGAAGCGGCTGGTGCCCTCAACAATGTTGCAGAGGGCGGGAAAGCCAGCCTTGATTTTTTCCAGCGACTGGAGAGCAACGGAGGCATCGGGTACCTCGAGCAGCACGGAGCGGGTCATGCGATCATCGACCACCGTGCATTGGATTCCGCCTTTGCACTGCATCGAAACGCGGGCACCGCGGTTGACCGATGGCCAAAGTGGAGCTTCGTAGGTGGCCAGCGGAACCTCGTAGTCGCCTTCAAGCACCGACCCGGAAACCTTCATCGGCCCGACAAACTGCATGGGAATCTGCGCAAAATCGCTCATAGTATGCTCCTTGGAGAAGACAGTATGCGGCACGGCACGCCGTTGTCAAATTCACTCTCCGCTTCTTCCACTCTCCGCTTCGCTTCGAGTGAACTACGTAGAAGGTTCTATGTAGTTCCATCGAAGCGAAGCGGAGATGGTCACTCGTCCCAGCCCTTGCCATATCCTGTGGTTGGATAGTCACGCCACCACTGAACAAGTGTATCGCGACCATACTCCTGTTCATATTTGACATAGCTGCTCCACGGCCATTCCTGGGTCTTGTCCGCAAACCCGTGCTTCACGGGATTGGCATGGATATAGTTCAGCGTCCGGTAGTAGTGAAGATCGCCGCGAATAAATCGGTCGGCATAGCGGTGCCAAACCTTCCTCCCCCTTGCATCATCCTCGCCATTCCACCTTGTGGCGCTGGTGTTGTGCAGACGGTGAAGCCATTTTCCAACGTCTGGAAGGCAGGTCTTGAGAAGCAAATGATAATGGTTCGGAAGGATAACCCATGCCCGCACTTCGGCTACACCGCTTTCTGCCAGCCCGGAAAGCAGTTCGGACTCAAACGCACTTAAACGTTCGGGGCTACTCATAATAGATCGGTGTTCGTAGCAGGCAGCGGTGATATGATAGAGACCCGGCTCTTTTCCAAAATGCGGCGGCGAGTGCCACGGCAACTGGCTCTGCTTTCGTTCACGAAGGATTTCCTTGCGTTGCTCCAGTGTCATCTTGCGCCATTCGTACATAAGAAAAAGAAAGCACGGAATGTACTTATCTGAAAGGGAATTCCACTCTCCGCTTCGATGGAACTACGGAGACTTTCTTCATCCTCTCCGCTTCGAGGACACTACGAAGTTTTTCCCTACGTAGTTCCATCGCAGTGAAGCGGAGATGGCTAACACATTTCTAACAGATTATGGTTTGTTCATATCAGCCAAAATACAGAATTAAGGGGCTTGACTAAATCACATAATATACTATCTTATTACTCATATTTAAGCATTAAGAGCGGCGTGAGGGAACTGGCCCGGTGATCGCCCGGCAACCTGAGACTACTATCAAGGTGCCAAGGCCAGGCTTTGCAGTGCAAAGTAACGATGTGTTCTCGGAAGAGAAAATGTTCGGTATCTTTCCTCGAAGTACCCCCCTCCCGTGTGGAATAGTCAAATCAATGGATGGTCATATTCATCCATTAAACGAGAGGAAAGAAAACCATGAGCAAACTGGAAACTAAATGCCTGCACGCCGGCTATGAATCGGCGGAACCAACCACCCATGCGCATGCCGTACCGCTGTACCGCACTGCATCCTACCGCTTCGACAGCACCGAACATGCCGCAAACCTGTTCGCGCTGAAAGAGCTGGGCAACATCTACACGCGCCTGATGAACCCAACCACCGATGTGCTGGAACAGCGCCTCGCGGCCATGGAGGGTGGCGCGGCCGGACTGGCCCTCGCATCGGGAACCAGCGCGATCTTCTACAGCATCATCAACCTGGCAAAATCCGGCGATGAAATTGTAGCGGCCAACAACCTCTACGGTGGAACCTACACCCAATTCAACGACATCCTTCCGTCGCTGGGCATCACGGTAAAGCTTGTCGATCCAACCCACCCGCAGAACTATGCAGATGCCATCACCGATAAGACAAAGGCTCTCTACTGCGAAACCATCGGCAATCCCCTGCTGGATGTCGTCGACATCCAGGCCATCGCCGACATCGCGCACGCCAACGGTCTTCCGTTGATTGTCGACAGCACGTTCACCACCCCGGCGCTATGCCGCCCGCTCGAACACGGTGCAGACATTGTTGTGCACTCGCTAACCAAGTGGCTCGGCGGGCACGGCACCGCCATTGGCGGCATCGTGGTCGACTCTGGAAAATTTGACTGGACCACCGGCAAGCATCCGCAATTGTCCGATCCCGATCCGAGCTACCACGACATCAGCTATGCCAACGATCTCGGCGATCTGGCACCGCTCGCCTACATCCTGCGCATGAGGCTGGTTCCGCTCCGCAACCTCGGAGCCTGCATCTCCCCGGATAATGCATGGATGGCTTTGCAGGGCATCGAGACGCTCTCGCTGCGCATGGAGCGCCATTCGGAAAACGGGCTGGCCGTGGCCAAGCATCTGCAAAACCACGACAAGGTCGAATGGGTGCGCCATCCGGCGCTTGAGGGCGATCCCTCCTACGCGTTGGCGCGGAAATACCTGCCCAACGGTGCGGGCGGAATGGTCATATTCGGCATCAAGGGCGGACAGGAAGCCGGCCAGAGGTTTATCGAAAACCTCGGGCTCTTCGCGCACCTCGCGAACGTGGGCGATGCCCGCAGCCTAGCGATCCATCCGGCCTCCACCACGCACTCGCAGCTGAGTAAGGAACAGCAGGCGGCCGGGCGCATCACACAGGATCTGGTTCGCCTCTCAGTTGGGCTTGAACATATCGACGACATCCTGTCTGATATTGACCAAGCTCTAGCGAACCTTTAACTGGCTTTATTCCGGAAGATTGGAACTGCAAAAGAACACAAGGAACGCAAAACAGATCGCCGCGGGGTTTTCAGAAGAAATCTTTGCGCGCGCTGTGTTTTCTGCGTTTTTTCGCGGTTAAATATTATGAAACATATTGAGACTCAGTTTTTCACTTACGGTGAAGATGCCGAATCCCGCCTTGTTCTGCACGATGGGCGGGATTTTGGCCCCGTCACGATCGCCTACGAAACCTACGGTGAACTGAACGAGGAAAAAGACAACGCCGTACTCGTTTTTCATGCCCTTTCGGGTTCGCAGCATGTCTGCGGGTTCAATCCCGAGGTTCCGGGCGTTGGGGATAAATGGAACAAGGAGTGCCAAACCGGTTGGTGGAACGACTTTGTCGGCCCTGGAAAATGTGTGGATACCGAGAAGTTTTTCGTCGTGTGCGCAAACTATCTTGGCGGGTGCTATGGCAGCACCGGACCCTCCTCCATCAACCCGGACACCGGGAAGGAACATGGCGGGGATTTCCCGCACTTTAACTTTGGGGACATCGTTGACTCACAGATTCCGCTCTTCAGGAAACTTGGAATCGATACCTTCCATGCCGTGGTCGGATCATCGCTCGGCGGCCTGCTCGCAATGAATTTTGCCGCACGCCATCCCGAAAAGGTCGACCGCGTTATCCCCGTGGCCTGCGGACTAGAGTCCAGCACGCTCACGCGCACGCACAACTTGGAGCAGATCCTCGCCATCGAGAACGACCCCAACTTCTGCAACGGCCACTACTATGACGGCGGCGCGCCCTTGCGCGGCCTTGCACTTGCCCGCATGATCTCGCACAAGACCTTCGTGTCGCTCCAGATCATGGAGGCGCGGATGAACAACAAATGCGAGCAGGAGCAGGATGAATTCTCGTGGTACAAGATCAAGACCCCGCTTGAATCCTATATTCTGCACCAAGGCCGAAAATTGGTGCGACGGTTCGATGCCAACACCTATCTCTATCTGATTTCCGGCTGGAGCAACTACCACCTGTTGCACGACACCGGCTTCGACAGCTACAAGGAGCTATTTGGGCGTTGCAGGCATCAGGAATACCTTGTGTTCAGTATCGACTCCGACGTCTGCTTCTATCCCGACGAACAGGAATACCTCTTCAAACAACTCAATGACAACGGAGTAAAGGCGGAATACATCTCCGTCAGTTCAAACAAGGGCCACGACTCCTTCCTGCTCGAGCCGGAGCTATACTCCGAGGCCATCCGGACAATGCTGGAAAAGGCATAGGGGAATAGCCATCAGAAATGATGTTTAGGCGGCAGTAGCTTCACCGCGCAGGGGAATGTTGCGCTTGTAGAGATTGATATAGCGCTGAATCCGGACGGCGAGATCCTTCTGCTTGTTCGTCTTGGCAACCTTGAGTCCCTTTTTCGCCCAATCAACGGCCTCGGCAAAGTGCTGGAGCTCGGCATAGGCTGAACTGATGAGAAGGAGTGTGAGCGCATCGCTCTGCCCGGTAATGTCGAGCAGCTTTTGGGCATAATCAAGGGCTTCGTGTCCATTGCGCTCGTCGGGATTTTCGTCCGTTGCAAGAATAAGGATCACTTCCCGAAGCGCAGCGATATCCTTCGGATTGACGTGCAGTTTTTTGCGGGCCCTTTCGCTCTTGGATGCATTTTCCACCTCTTCCAGACCATCTTCGAGGTCGTCGAGCACAACAAGATTGAGGTCGAGCTCAATATTTTCCTCGTCGAACTTTTTCTGAAGGAAGGGCTTGTCGATCGCGTTGCTATAGGCCTCTTCAGGCGTGATGACGCCGCGCTTGACCAAGCTAAGCAGGTCGTCGGCAAAAGTGCACATGCCGACATTGCGACCGGTCTGCATCAAGGATGGAATCTGGTGGGTCTTGCCCTCGCGGATATTGGCCGCCACGGCAGGAGTGACCACGAGGATCTCGGCGGAGGCGATGCGCCCACCGCTGATGCGCTTGCAAAGGGTCTGGGCAATCACGCCCTTGAGCGAATCCGCCAGCATGGTGCGGATCTGGTTCTGGCGATCAGCCGGGAACTTGTCGATGATACGGTCGACGGTGGTTGCCGCCGTATTGGTGTGCAAGGTACCGAATACGAGGTGGCCGGTCTCGGCGGTTTCAATGGCGATTTCCATGGTTTCAAGGTCGCGCATCTCCCCCACCAGAACAATGTCGGGGTCTTCGCGCAAGGCGGCGCGCAGAGCATTGGAAAAACTTTTGGTATGGACATGCACCTCGCGCTGGTTGACGAGGCAACCCATGGAGCGGTGCTTGAATTCGACCGGATCCTCAATCGTAATCAGATGCTGGCGACGGGTGCGGTTGATCAGATCGACCATGGCCGCAAGTGTTGTGGATTTTCCGCTACCGGTTGGTCCGGTCACAATCACCAGCCCCTTGCTGAGGAAACAAAACGAACGAATGCCTTCGGGGATATTGAGTTCCTCGAAGGTTGGGATACGGGAAGGAATCTGGCGCATGACGCAACCGATACCTTCGTGATCGAGGAAAATATTAACGCGGAAACGCGCTGTTCCGGGCAGTTCGTAGGCAAAGTCGGTATCCCAATTCTCCTCCAACTCCTGGAGGTTGCGCTCAGGGGCGAATTCATAGAGAAGCTCGCGTAGCTCCTCTTCGTTGAATTTATCGATTCCGCGCTGGAAATGCATTTCACCATCGATGCGGAAGCAGGGCTGGTGGTTGGTGGAAAGGTGGATGTCGCTGGCACCTTGTTCCAGCATGTCCTCAAGATATTGGTCGATTCGTTTCACAATTGAACCCCTGTTGGTTATGCATATGCGGCTAATAGACAGCAACAATTATGCCATAACTGGCCCGATCATGCCTGTTTATTGATTTCCTGCTGGATAGTGCGGCTTAGCTCACGCCAATCGAGGGGTTTTGGAATAAATGCAGTGTGGCCAAGGTCGCTAAGGTTTTCACCCTCAACCTTTTCCATATAACCGCTGTATAGGATAGATGGCAGGCCGGGCCGCCGGCGAAGACACTCACCAATCAGCGCATGACCGTTCATTTCCGGCATGCTGTAGTCCGAAACCAGCGCATCGAACCCGTCCGGATCCTGCTGGAAAAGCTCTAAGGCGAGTTTTCCGTTGGTCGCGGTTGAGACTGAATAGCCAAACGATTCGAGGATTTCACGCCCCATCGACAGCACCGCTTCATCGTCGTCCACAAACAGGATGTGGCCAAACCCCTCCGGAACGGAAAGGTCGATCGCCTGTTTCTTTTCCTCGGCGCTCCCGATCAGCAAGGGAAGATAGATGTTGAAGGTGGTTCCTTCTCCGATCTCGCTTTCCACCGCAATGTAGCCGCGGTGCTTCCTTACGATACCGTGCACGATGGATAGTCCGAACCCGGTTCCCTCGCCTTTCTCTTTCGTTGTGTAGTACGGCTCGAAGATCCGATCCAGTGTTTCCGGTGCCATGCCGCACCCCGTATCGCTGACGGTGATGCATGCATATAGCCCGGGATCCAAATCGATTACCTGGTTGCCGTGCTTCTTGCCAAGCAACTCCACCTGCTTGAGGGAAACATCCAGCGATCCCTTCTTCTTCCCCAGCGCATGCACGGCGTTGGTGCAGAGATTCACCATGACCTGCTGGATCTGCGTGGCATCCCCATAAATCGACCCGCACTGCTCGTCGATATCGACCTCGACCTTGATGTGCGGCTTGATCGTGGTTTTCACCATCCCGAGCGAATCCTCGATCACAGGTTGCAAGCCAACCGACCGGAAATCCTGCTCCTCCTGACGGCTGAAGGTGAGAATCTGGCGAACAAGTTTGGCAGCACGATCCCCCGCCTTGACGATTTCCTTGAGATAGCCATGAACCTTGCTATCCTCCTCGACGGTGTTCATACAGAGTGCCACATAGCCGAGAATAGCCGTAAGGATGTTGTTGAAATCGTGCGAAACCCCGCCGGCCAGTTCGCCAATGGCGTTCATTTTCTGGGTCTGGCGAAGCTGCTTCTCAATGGCCTTTTCCTGGGTAATGTCGCGGCTGATGGCCACATAGCCCACCATTTCCTCAGAATCATCGCGAATGGGATAGATGGTGGCTTCCACATCGAACAGGTTGTCGTCTTTCTTGTAGCTGGTGATGTATCCTTTCCACTTGCTTCCGCTGGAAATGGTTGTCAGCAGCGTTTGATAGAACTCGTCATCGTGCTTCTCGCTCCTGAATATATCAGGCGTCTTTCCGAGAACCTCCTCAGGGGCATAGCCCGTGATGGATCCAAAGGCCGAATTAACGTAGAGAATCACGCCGCCCACATCAGTAATCATGATTGATTCCGTGGACTGCTCAACGGCCACGGCCAGGCGCTTCATCTCCTGCTCCATCTGAATACGCTTGGTCAGGTCGCGGCTGATGCCGATCATACCGCTTGATCCGGCGGCAGATTCCAGATAGGGCGTTTTAAAGGTGCTGTGATAGACCTCCTGCCTGTCGGCACCCTTTACCCAGCCCTCCGATTCCACGGCTCCGCTTCTTGCCAGCACGCGCAAATCCTCCATATGCGCAGCCTTGGCTTTGCTCTCCGGCATGAAGGCGCTATCGGTGCGGTTGATAATATCGGCCTCGACCTTACCCACGAATTTTTCATAGGCCTTGTTGCAGCCCAGATAAAGTCCGCGGTTATCCTTGAAATAGACCGGATCGGGAATGGAGTCGATCAGGCAGTGGAGCAGTGCGTGCTGCTCGACCAAGCGCCGTCCAACCTGGATGCGCGCCAGTAGCTCGCCACTGTCGAAGGGCTTCTTGATAAAGTCGTCGGCACCCGCCGCGAAACCTTCCAGCACATCCTCCTTCGCGGTCTTGGCGGTCAGCAGGATGATATAGATCGGGAGTGTGCCATCCATTTCGCGTATCTTCCGGCAGAGATCAACCCCGCTCATGCCGGGCATCATCCAGTCGATCAGCGCGAGCCTCGGGACTTCCTTCTGCTGGAGCACCTCCCATGCCGTCTCGCCGTCCTCGGCGGTAATCACGTCATAACCCGCCTTCGTGATTGTTTTCTTTAGCAGGGTTCGGGAAAACGCATTGTCTTCGGCAATCAGAATCTTCATCAAATGGTCTCCAATGGAGGGGTGTTAAAAACGTGCACCATGCTTCGCGGCCAGCTCCACTGATGCGGATAGTTGCAAAATATAAGGGAACCCTCCCCTACATATGGTCGGTGTCGTCGATCACTTCCCTCACCTCCGGAACGCGTTCCTTGAGCATGGATTCGATTCCATTCTTCATGGTCATGCGTGCACCCGGGCAGCCTTTGCATCCACCTTCAAGCTCAACAAACACCACGCCGCTCTCCACTTTCGTTACGGTTGCGCCGCCGCCGTGCGATGCCAGTGCCGGTGCAATCTCTTCGGCCATCACCACGTTTACCGCTTCCAGAATTTCCTGATCCGTCATTTTCACTCTCCGTTGTTTTTAAGACTCCTCAAAGTAGTACCGGTGGCCAACACAAGCAAGACCGCACCGGCAATAAACGCTCCAATCCAGCCAAGTAGCGAAAGAACCGTCATAATCACGCCCGCAATCATCACGCCCATCAAGATGTAGAGCATGGCCTTGCCGAACGAAATGCCCATAAGGAAGGCCGCCATCGCCCCCGTCCAGCCGCCGGTAACCGGTAGCGGGATCGCCACGAAGAGCGTCAGGCCAAGTGCCTCGTACTTCTCGATCTTGGCGCTTTTTTTCCGGGTGCGCGCAAACAGCCAGTCGAAAAACCTTTTCCCGACGGGAAAGCGCATCAAGAAGTTGGAGACGGGACCGAGTAGCAGCAGGATGAATGGAATCGGAATCATGTTTCCGGCAACGGCGATCAGATAGACTTTCCACCACGGCATCTCGAACGCCACGATCCCAACGGGTACTGCACCGCGCAGCTCGACGATCGGCAGGGTTGAGATAGCAGCGACCGAAGCCGATCGACTCAGCCCCTTGTCCTCCATCCAACGCGCGATTTTCTCGCCGCGGTGCATCTCGTGCTCCGGCTCCGCCGCCCATACCCCTCCGGCGGAAAAAAGGAATATGCAAAACAGCGCCGTAAATGCAAAATTCAATGGTTTCTTCATCAAAACTCCTGTCATTCAATCAAAAAGGCTCGGAAACAAGAAAAGGAATGGCAACGGATTGATAAAAGCAACCGATCCGCCCATCCGCCCACGCCAAGGCTACGGCACGACATGTCCGCTGCTTTTATCAATCCGTTGCAAAAATCGCCTTATGCGGGGATGGCTTGTTTGATGTACGGAAGCTGGGTTACGGCAAACTCATGCAAATCGATTTTCTTGCTGGCGTTATCGACATCGATTCCCGACAGGTTGCCGTCGGCATCGTAATCCAGAACCACGCCTTCGGATATCTCCCTGCTTTCAGCACTTGGGTTCGCCGAGAGGCTAATGTACAG
>DAOUQA010000141.1 GCA_030625905.1 Kiritimatiellales bacterium
AATCATCCGTGGTTCCATTTTCCTATCTAGGATTGTGCATGAAAAAGCCCGCTAGATCAGCGGGCTTTCTTGTTTCCAATACCGGGAAACGCCTTACCCCTTGATGGCGGCCTGCGCGGCAGCCAAACGGGCGATCGGCACACGGTACGGCGAGCAACTGACATAGTCGAGACCGACCTTGACGCAGAACTTCACGCTTTCGGGGTCACCGCCATGCTCACCGCAGATGCCGCACTTGAGACCGGGGCGCGTTTCGCGTCCACGCTCAACACCTAGCTTCACCAATTGGCCAACACCGGTCTGGTCGAGGTGCTGGAACGGGTCGGACGGCAGGATCTTCTTGCCAAGGTAGTCCGGCAGGAAGGTTCCAATGTCGTCGCGGCTATAGCCGAAGGTCATCTGCGTCAGGTCGTTGGTGCCAAAGCTGAAGAACTCGGCAGTCTCGGCGATTTCGTCGGCGGTGAGCGCCGCGCGCGGAATCTCGATCATGGTGCCGACCATATACTTCACCTTGACACCGGTCTTGGCGATGACCGCCTCGGCGTTTTTGCGAACGATCTTTTCAAGGAAGTCCAGTTCGGCCTTGGTTCCGATGAGCGGAATCATGATTTCCGGCAATACCTTAACCCCTTTCTTGGCCTTGGCGACCTTGCAGGCCGCGCCGATGATCGCCTGGGTCTGCATGACACAGAGTTCCGGATAGGTGATCGACAGGCGGCAACCGCGGTGTCCGAGCATCGGATTGAACTCGTGCAGCGACTGCACGCGCTCGGCGACCTTCCTAGCGGGCACGCCGAGGCGCTTGGCCATCTCCTGCTGATCTTTCTTGGTGTGCGGCACGAATTCGTGCAACGGCGGATCGAGCAGGCGAACCGTTACCGGCAGGCCGTTCATGATCTTGAAGATGCCTTCGAAGTCCTTCTGCTGGTGTTTGAGCAGCTTGGCCAGCGCGGCCTTGCGGGCTTTTTCGTCCTCGGCGAGAATGAACTCGCGGATGGCCCAGATGCGGTCGCCTTCGAAGAACATGTGCTCGGTGCGACAGAGGCCGATGCCCTCGGCTCCGAACGAACGGGCGGCCTTGGAATCCTTCGGCGTATCCGCATTGGTGCGCACATTGATGGTGCGGTGGGCATCGGACCATTTGGAGACCTGCTCGTACATCTTGTAGATCGGGTCTTTCTTGGCGGAAGCCTTGTTGTCCACCACTGCGGCGACGACCGGACTGACCTGCGTCGGGATCTGGCCGTCGTAGACGATGCCGGTGGAACCGTTCAAACTGATCCAGTCGCCCTGCTTGAAGACCTTCCTGCCAATCGTGACCGTCTTTTTCTTGTAGTCGATCTTAAGGTTGCCCGCGCCGCAGATGCAGCACTTGCCCCAACCGCGCGCAACCACCGCCGCGTGGGAAGTCATCCCGCCGGTGGAGGTGAGCACACCCTGCGCCGCCCACATACCGCCCACGTCTTCGGGGCTGGTTTCGTGGCGAACGAGGATCAATTTTTCATCGGCGTTCTTTGCAATCACCGCTTCGGCATCGGCGGCTTCGAAGATAATCTTGCCCACGGCCGCACCTGGACCGGCCGGCAACGCGGTGGTGAGCACCCTCCCCTTTTTCTCGGCCGCAATGTCGAAGATTGGGAACAAAAGCTGTTCAAGGTCGTCGCCCGAAAGGGTCATGAGCGCCTCCTTCTGCGTCAGGATCTTGGGCTGGCTTTCGCCGGTGTAGAAATCCTTTCCGGAGGCCATCTCAACCGCCCAGCGAACCCCGGCCAGGCCCGTACGCTTCGCGTTGCGCGTCTGCAACATGTAGAGCGTACCTTCCTGCACGGTAAACTCGACATCCTGCGGATACTTGTAGTGCTTCTCAAGACGCGCCATGATTTTCTGGAGGTCGGCGTAGGCCTTTTTCCAAACCTTGGACTCCTCGTTCGGCATGTCGTCGAGATCCTTCGGGGTACGGATACCCGCCACCACGTCCTCGCCCTGCGCGTCGATGAGGTATTCCCCCATCGGCTTGCTGTGGCCCGTTCCGCCATCGCGCGTGAAGGCCACGCCGGTACCCGACTTTTGACCCATATTGCCGAAGACCATCGTACAGATGTTCACGGCGGTGCCGAGCAGCCCGTCGATCTTGTTGATCTGGCGGTATTTGTCGGCGCGCTCGGAATCCCACGATCCAAAGACGGCTTTAATGGAGAGGTCGAGCTGCTCGACCGGATCCTGCGGAAAGGGCTTCTTTACCTTTTTCTGGTAGACCTTCTTATAGGTTTCAACCAGCTCCTTGAGCTGCTCGGCGGTCAGGTCGGTATCTTCCTTTGCCTTGTACTTTTTCTTGATGGCTTCGAGTTCGACCTCGAAATCGTGGTGGGTCAGGCCCGTGTAGGGTCCCATAACCACGTCACCGAACATGTCGATGAAACGGCGATAGCAATCCCATGCGGTGCGCTCATTACCGGTCTGGTTAATGAAGCCAAGCACCGACTTGTCGGTCAGGCCAAGGTTAAGAACGGTATCCATCATGCCCGGCATCGAGACCGCCGCGCCGGAACGGACAGATACAAGCAGCGGATTCTTCGGATCGCCGAGCTTCTTGCCCATCTCTTTTTCAAGCCTCTTGAGCTGCGTCTTAAGCTGCTTTTCCATCTCGGGGGCAAACCTTCCGCCGTTCTTGGAATAGTAGGCGCAAGCTTCGGTAGAAATCGTGAGTCCGGGAGGTACCGGCAGGTTTGCGTTCGCCATTTCCGCTAGGTTGGCACCCTTGCCTCCGAGGACGGCCTTCATGCTGCTATCGCCTTCCGTGAGTTCCTTCGAAACACCATAGAAGTAGACATATTTTTTTTGAGCCATTTTGAATTCTCCTTGTTTGTAGAAAAGCGGGGAATTGTCAGCAAAGCGCGCAACCGTGTCAAGGGCACCTTTTGAATAAAAACGACCCCGATTGCCGGATCCAGATTTTGACCTCAAGATTAATTGACACAATAAGTTCCAGTAACTATATTCCTATCTTATTTAATAAACCATTAAACGGCTCGTTTTTTCATGAATACACCAAGTCAATGAAAAGCGAGGACCGATCGATGCCAAACGGTTTCAGATAAAAAGGGGGATGAAATGAAAAAGGGGTTGGTCTTTCTGTGTATGGTTGCGTTGTTCCCCGGCTTCAGCGCCAAGGCTTTGTTCAGTAGAGTCCAGAGGATAGAGGATGTCCGCATCAAAAGAGTGGAAGTGTCACGGGCGAATCCTTCGTTCATAGCGGTTGCTTCCGGCAATTCCCTTTATGTAAGCAAGGATGCCGGTGATGGTTTCCGCAAGGTCGCCGTACTCAAGGATGAGCAGATAGCCCATCTCTTTATCGACCGCGATCCTGCCTCCACGGTCTATCTGGCCGGCACCCGGCATTGCTACAAGGTTGGCGAGGATACCGAAAGGATTTTTTCCGCCGCCGATAAGGAAGGGATCAATTTCATCCTCAAGCATAAAGGCTATGTTTACGCGGCTACCAGCGCCGGTCTTTACTATGCCAGCGAACCCCTGCTCAACTGGCAGACGGTGCCCGGCCTCAGGAACCGTGAAGTCTATTCCGTGGAAGGGTTCGGCGATAATATTTATCTGGCCTGCAACAGCGGGGTTTATCTTTTCCGACCCGACGGCACTTTGCGCCGGCTTTTCGTGGCCAGAAACAGCGCGGAGGGGGAGAACCTTAAGCCCCATCTGGTCAAGGCCGATGCCTTGACCCCCGCCCGGCTCTGGCTTTGCACCAACAAAGGGGTGTTCTGTTCCAGCGACCGGGGAGAAACCTGGAAAAAGTTCCATATAACCGGGGCCGACAACGTTTCGGTCAACTGCCTGGCCCAGCCGCCTTTGGAGAACAACTGCTTCTACATATGCACCGACGCCGGGTTTTTCAAGGTCAACATCACCGACGGAAGCTCCCGGCCGTTGTACGAAGGACTTCCCACCTCAAAGATAAGATGGATGGATTTCACTGCTTCCAGGGAGATCTATCTGGCTACCGACAAAGGCCTGTTCAAGAGCGGTCAATCTACCCCCTCCCCGCCCTCGCGACTCAGTCTGGAGGAAGTGATGAAAGGCGAGCCGCCTATCCACCAGGTCCAGGACGCTGCCTTGCGCTATAATTCGGTGCATCCCGACAAAGTCGGAAAGTGGCGGAAGCAGCTCAAATACAGGGCCTTGTTGCCACGGTTCAGCGTGGACTACGACAAGACCATAGGGTCCAGCTTTACCCAAAGCGGTTACTACTATGCCGAAGGGCCTTATGACTGGGGGGTGTCGTTGACATGGGATCTGGACGATCTTATATGGAACTCCTACGAAACGTCCATCGACAACCGCACCAAGCTCACTACCCAGTTGCGGATGGACATACTCGACGATGTCAACAGGCTCTATTTTGAACGCCTGCGCCTTAAGCGCGAGATCGCGGAGGCGGCCGACCCCCGCAGCGAAGACATCGTCCTCAAGGAACTCCGCTTGTATGAACTCACCGCCACGCTCGACGGCTACACAGGAGGATATCTTACCCGGGAACGGGAAGATTCAGCCCTGTAGCCTTGCTCGGGACAAACCGTATCGCCGCCATCTTGGTGGCTCCGAGGCCCGCAAAATGCGGGCGATACAGGTTCTGCACTCTTTCCTGTTTCAAAAAACAGGAAATTCCCCTATACACACCGGCACAAAAACAAGGAATCCAAATGCCGATTTTTGAATACACCTGTAAAAAGTGCGGAACCGGTTGTTCCACCGGAACCTGTCCGTTTAGTTGATCCCGCATCCCGATGAATATTTCATCCTATCTCAAACACAACCAAGCCCTCGTCGATGGCGCACTGAAGGATTGCCTGCCCACCGCGGGAACGCGCCCGGCCATCCTGCACGAAGCCATGCGCTACTGCGTCCTCAACGGCGGCAAGCGCATCCGCCCCATCCTATGCATCGCCACGGCCGAGGCCTTTGGCCAAAAGGCGCTAGTCCCGGGGATTTCCGTTGAACTTTTCCACTGCTCCACACTCATCCACGACGACCTGCCCTGCATGGATAACGACGGCCTGCGGCGCGGCATGCCGACCTGCCACATCAAATTCGGCGAGGCCAACGCCGTGCTTACCGGCGATGCGCTGATGATCCACGCCTTCCAGCTACTGGCGGAACATGGAGACCCGCGCCTTTCCCTGGAGCTGGCAAAGGCCGCGGGTTCGATGGGGGTCATTGCCGGGCAGGTGGAGGATCTCGCGGCCGAAGGGAAGGAACCCAACGCCGACCTGATCAAGTTTATCCACATGAACAAAACCGCCATCCTGATCCGCGCCGCCATCCGCATGGGTGCCCTCGCAGGGGGTGCCGGAGAGGACGAATTGGTGATTCTGAGTGGCTTTGGCGAAAAGATCGGCCTCGCCTTCCAGATCGAAGACGATATTCTCGATGAAACCTCTACCGATGACATTCTTGGAAAGCCGGCTGGATCCGACCTAGAACAGCACAAGCTAACCTATCCCGCCGTCCACGGCATGGAAGCTTCGCGTGCCAAGGCTCGGGAACTGACCGCCGAAGCGGTTGCCGCGCTGGATCCCCTCTCCCGAAACACTGAGGCTCTGCGCGCCATTGCAAATCATCTCATGAACCGGGA
>DAOUQA010000157.1 GCA_030625905.1 Kiritimatiellales bacterium
CACCGAGGAACAGCGCGGCCGGATCCATGAACGCGTCGATGCCGTTGCCCGGCCACAGGACGGCAAGCCCGTCACCCAGCACAAATGCGGAGACAAGACCGCCGAGACCGACCACCGAGCCGACAACGGAGTAGCGCAGAAACGCAGCGAGGTCGGTCTCAAGTCCGGCCAGGAACAGCAAGATGATCGAGGCGAGCGTGGCGATGCCGTACAGCTCGGTCGAGGCCGCGAAACCGGCGTGCTCGGCAAAGAGGACTCCAAGACCGGGAAGGTCGATCATGCCGCCCAGCGCGTAGGGGCCGATGAGCATCCCCGAGGCCAGCTCGCCCAGCACCGACGGCATCTTGAGGAAGCGCTGGAACAGGTAGCCCCCGATCTTGGCGACAATAATAATAACGGCCAATTGGAGAATCAGGTGCATCATCATATGCGTGATGCTATGGCCGGAGGCTTCGGCGGCATGCGCGGCAGCTTCGCCGGCTTGGTGAACAAGGTTGGTGGCGACGGCTTCCTGCATAGGGTTCTATTTCCCGGTAAGTAGTTCGTGCATTTCGTTGTGCGTCTGGCAGGCCAGCAGTTTTTCGCGCTCGGACGACTGGCTGAGCAGTCGGCTGACTTCGGCCAGGAACTGCATGTGCGGCCCCCGGTGCTTGAGCGGGGATATAGTCATGATGAATATCGTGGCTGGCTCGCCATCCATGGAGTCGAAATCCACCCCTGCCTTATTCAGACCCACGGCGGAAACCAGCGACTTCACCGAGTCCGTCTTGCCATGCGGAATCGCCACGCCGTTCTGCATTCCGGTCGACATCTTTTCCTCGCGTTCAAGGGCCGCCTGGAGCGCTGCATCGCGATCCTTGATCTTCCCGACCGCCACGAGCCGGTCGATCATCTCCGCGATGATTCCCTGCTTGGTGTCGGCCTTGAGGTCGATCCATACGGTGTCCAGCGATAGCGTTTTCTTAAGCTTCATTTCCTGCCCGCCCCTAAATGGAAAATTAAGCGGAACATTGTGGGAATAATCCGTGCAACGTCAACTGTTTTCTACTCCCGCGAAACCCGAACCGGCGTTCCAAAAGGTTGAAATTAAGCGCCTTTCGCTTCTCCTTCCATTCCCCTGCCCTATAATCCTTAAAAGTTTATCAACCGGACACAACGGAAAGATGCAAACGAAAATTTAACGGAACACGACGCGCTTCCTTTCCGGCTTTGCCGCACTCATTGGAGAACCAACTTCAAACACAAGTTCCACCCCTGTAACTATTGGTTTTTTTGCATATTTTCCTATTGCGTTACTGGACGCTATCCCCTAATAGTTTTCCATCGCTGAGACCGATACGGAGATCGGGCAGTATTTGTTGGAACTAACCAGGAAACCATAGAGGAGAAAATACAATGGCAAAACCCATGACTAAATCACAGATCATCGCGGCAGTAGCAGAGAAAGCGGACATTTCCAAAGCACAGGCCAAGGAAGCCTTGGAAGGCCTCGCAGAACTCGCATACGAAGGCGCAGTGGACGGATTCACCATTCCTGGCATCGGCAAGCTCGTTATTGTTGACCGCAAAGCCCGCATGGGCCGCAACCCAGCGACCGGCGAAACCATCCAGATCGCGGCAAAAAGGGTTCTTAAGTTCCGCATCGCGAAAGCAGCCAAAGACGCCGTACTCTAATTCTGCGTTTCTACTGCATAAACCGTCCCGCGCAAACGGGACGGTTCTTTTTTACCCATGAAGACACCATTTAAAATCCTCTGCCTATTGGCCACGGCCGCCATGCTCACTCTCTGCGGCTGCGCCAGCACCGACGACTACCGCGACGAAAAGGAATATTCCGACATGCCGTGGAACACCCCGCAGCAATGGGAAGGCTCCCGCTCCATTCCCGGCATGTCGCCTGGCCAGTGATCCCTCATCCATTTAAACGCAAAAAAGCCCGCCGGACAGCAGGCGTTTTGCGACTATAGGGGAAGGAACGGTGATCCCGCTCTCCCATTCCAACAAGTCCGGAACCATCCACCGACGCCAAGGCTCTGCAAAGACAACTTGATCTAGGTATGCCGAAAAAAACGGTTGATTTTCCGCCGGGTATCTATATCTTTCCCGTTCACTTTCGGTTGGTGATTGTAGCTCAGTTGGTTAGAGCGCCTGATTGTGGTTCAGGAGGCCGCGGGTTCAAATCCCGTCTTTCACCCCAGTTTTAAGCTCCTTTGCATTGTGCGCAGGAGCTTTTTTTGGTTTGGCCTAAAGATGCCAGAACAGGAAGAAGGCTTTATGCCGGAAATTTCATCCGCCTTCCCTTCTTGGCGTCTCCATGCCCGATTCGCTACAGTACGCACTCGAATCAGCCCGCAGCATTAGGATTACGCTCCAAAAACTTGGAGCCTGCGACATTAGGAAACAGCTATGACATGGACAGGTAAAATCATTGGCGGGGTGCTCGGCTCCTTCATCGGACCGTGGGGCACGGCAATCGGAATCGGCATCGGGCATCAATTCGACAAAGGCGCATCACGCGTGCAGGAAGCCGGCATGGTGATGCAGGTGGCCTTCTTTGGCTGCCTGGCCAAAATGGCCAAGGCCGACGGATCCATCACGAAAGAGGAGATTAATGCCGTCGAACAAATTATTGCGCGGCTCGGCTACACGCCGAACATGCGTGCGGCCGCCATCGAAATCTTCCGCAAAGCCAAGGACGATTCCCACACCGCCGCCGACTATCTCAACCAGCTAGCCTCCGTGATCCGGTTTAATCCGCAAATCGGAATGACCTTTATTGCCGCGCTGCACGCCGTCGCGCAGGCCGATGGCTCAATCCACCCGAACGAGCGCGAAATCCTGCTACAGGCCGAACGCGCCTTCCGCCTGCGGTCTGGCACCATCGATGCCCTGCTCGGAGGCGGTCGTACCAACAACCTTGACGGCGCGTATAAGGTGCTTGAATGCGCCCCCGGCATGTCCGATGCGGAAATCAAAAAGATCTACCGCCAAAAGTGCATCGGCTTCCACCCCGACAAGCTCGCCTCGAAAGGTCTGCCCCAAGAGTTTATGGAATATGCGAACGGCCAACTCGCCAAGATCAACGAGGCCTACGACACCATCAAGAAGGCCCGCGCCTTGTAGGTGGGAGATCTGCGACAATGTATTGGGATATGATCATCAAAGAGACCCATCTAGTTCCCGAAGGCATAAGCGGTATGCGGCTTTCCGATTATGCCCGAACGGCATTCCCGACGATCCCCTCCCGAAAGGGCATTGCAAAAGCCATCAAGCGGGGGGAGCTGCGGATCAATGGGGCGACCGCCCAGAGCGGCGACTGGGCGCAGACGGGCCAGACGCTGGAACTCGTGGATCTTCAACAACGCATCCCCAAAACATATCGCTTGCCGCTCGAAGTGGTCTTCGAAGACGAATACTTGGCTGTAATCAACAAGCCGCCGGGCATCGAGGTGAGCGGCAATAAATTCAAGACGGTTGAAAATGCGCTGGCGGGCCGACTTTCGCTCTCCACGCAACCGGATGTCCTCGACTGGCCGCGCCCGGTCCACCGGCTTGATTATTCCACCAGCGGCCTACTCCTGGTGGCAAAGACCGCAGGCGCGCAGGTGTTCCTAGGACGGCAGTTTGAGGAGCGGAAAATCCACAAACGGTATTGCGCCGTGGTGATGGGGTCGGTTGCGACAGCGGGAACGGTTGATGAGCCGGTCAACGAAGTGTCGGCACACAGTGAGTACACCCCAGTCAAAACAGTCCCATCGCTTCGGAGCGGGCACCTCACCCTCGTCGATCTATTTCCAACCACCGGGCGAACACACCAGCTACGCATCCACATGGCGGCCATTGGGCATCCGATTGTCGGCGACCAAAAATATGGGCGGGCGGGGAATGTGCTAAAGGGGAAAGGTTTGTTTCTGGCGGCCGTCGAGCTTCATTTCCCGCATCCTGTCGATCAGCGGGAAATAACCATCTCCATTGATATTCCGCCCAAGTTTGATTCCCTGCTTCGGCGCGAACAATCCCGCTGGGAAAAGTATAACTGATAGAGTCAGAATTCCCCTTAGTCTAGATTAGTGGTTCAGAAATCAGCGGTTGACCCTCTATCGTTCCTCAAGTCTGAGCTTTTCCCCAGACTCGGCCCATCGGATCAGGACGATTTTGCAATATTTACTAAGCGAGATGTGCATGGATCCGGCGCGCTGTTCCAGCTCGTCGACCCGTTTTGCATCCATATTGATGCCGATGGTTTTCGTTCCCTTGCCTATTGGATTTGTTGCCATGATTTCCCCTTTCTTTTGAGTCTTTAATTAATGTAAACAGGATGGAGGCACTTATAATCCAATTTACATTATTCCGTTGGTTTTTCATCTGCGTTCATTTGTGTTTCAAATCCAGCCCGTACCGTTTTTGCGTTTTCGCATCCTCCCGGCGGTGTTCCGTCTGTTTAACGGCGAAATAGAGCCTCAATGCGTCCCTTGCGATATCGGCTCGCGACAGTTGGTTGATTCTCCGGTAGTTCTCTACATATTCATTTATTTCAGGACTCAGCCGGGCACTGATCACATGTGTTTTCTTAATGTTGTTTTCACATGGCAGCTTTTGATTCATTGATACCTACTTTTATTGTAAGTAAGCTTACTTTTATATGGGTATTGGTCAAGGCATATTTTTGTTTCTGAATGTTTTTTGTTTTTGGGCCGGTGTATTGTACGGTTCCACCTTTCGTGAAAAGGAGATGATTGGTGGAAAACACGGAACAGCTACGGTGCTGGATCAACCAACAGGTGGAATCGGATTTTGACGGGAATCTCTCTTCATTTTCCGACAAGACCAAGGTCTCGCGGCAGACCTGGATGAACATTCTGAGCAGTAAATATAAATCCCTGCGCCAGCAGGCCGTCAGTGACCTGTGCGGCCTGTTCGAACTGACCGAACCCGACCTGTACCTGATCGCCCACCCCGATACAAAACTCCTGGGTACCGTAAAGGAATCCGCCGAAGCCTATCGCACCAGAGACGATGCCGAACGATTGGCCGACTACCTCCGCAAGGCCTCCGAAAAAGACCGTGAGTTCATTTATGGCGCGGCAGAGCGCTGCGGCTTTACGCG
>DAOUQA010000171.1 GCA_030625905.1 Kiritimatiellales bacterium
ATCATAGTCATCGCCCAGCACCGATCTCATTTCGTCCGCCGACCATATGTAGAACAGCCCCTCCTCGCCATCCGAGTCGGCATCCTCGGCGGAATAGAAGCCGCCTTCCGGCGCGGTCATATCGCGCTGAACGTACAGCAGGATTTCCTTGGCGACATCGGCGTAGATTTTCTTGCCGGTCAGCTCGTAGGCTTCCGTATAGGCGATGGCCAGCAATGCTTGATCATAAAGCATTTTTTCAAAGTGCGGCACCAGCCATTCCCGGTCGGTGGAATAGCGGTGGAACCCAAACCCGACCTGATCGAAGATCCCGCCCTTGCGCATCTCCTTCAGCGTATGCTCGACCGCCGCCACCCCATCCGCCTCGCCCTGCCGAAGGAGGAAAACCAGCCGGTGCGGTGTCGGAAACTTTGGATTCGATCCAAAACCGCCATCACGCTTGTCGTACTGCCGCATAAGCTCCGCGTATCCCTCCGACAGGAGCTTTGGATCCAGCTCCGACCCCGAACCCTGCACGGTTTGCCTGCCCAGTGCATCCGTGATCTCATTCGCGGAGCTGAGCACTTCGTCGCGGCGGTTTTCCCATGCATCGGAAATACGTGGAATCAGCTGCTTCATGCCGATCCGGCCATAACGTTCTTCCGGCGGAATATAGGTGGCCGCAAAAAAGGGTTTCTTTCCAGGGGTCATTACAATCGTCATTGGCCAACCCCCCGAACCCGTCATCATCTGGCAAACGGCCATGTAGATGTTGTCGATGTCCGGGCGCTCCTCGCGGTCGACCTTAATGCACACGAACGCCTCGTTCATCAGCTTCGCAATCTCCTCGTTCTCGAACGATTCATGCTCCATCACATGGCACCAGTGGCAGGTCGCATAGCCGATCGAAAGGAAGATGGGTTTGTCCTCGGTCTTGGCTTTTTCAAAAGCTTCCTTGCCCCACGGATACCAATCCACTGGATTATGCGCGTGTTGCAAAAGATACGGGCTCTTCTCATTAGCGAGTCGATTCGTATAGGTGTGCATATCGTTCCCCATCGGGGTTTCAGAACCGTCCGTGCATCCAACTGCGAACGATGCAAGGAGTAAAATAGCGGAAACTTGTCTCATCACCAAATATATAGGACTATTTTAGTTCCTATTCCAGCGCGAACACCATCTATTTCGACTCAGCTATCGACTGGGGCAGCGTCGTTTCACCCCCGCAAGGGGCCATGACCAACGGGAATGATAATTTGCGAAGTAAATAACGAGCATCGCGAGTGGTTCAAACGACTTGCCAGACGAGGGGAAACGCTTTCCCTCCCTTCGGCTGGGTGAAGCGTGCACTACACCCACTCTTGCAATGAATTTTCACCCCGGATTAGGAACCCGGATCGGGATAGCGGTATTCCTTGCCCTCGTAGTTCGTAATAACAATATCTTCTCCTTCCCTGCGGATTTGCTCGACCCCAAGGATTGGAACCTTTCCGCCGCCGCCGGGGGCGTCAATTACGTATTGCGGAATGGCGAGGCCGGAGATGCTACCGTGCAACGACCGGATTAGCTCGATTCCCTTCTCCACCGATGTACGGAAACGCGCGGAGCCGTGGACGGGATCGCATTGCAGCAGGTAGTAGGGTTTCACGTTGATTTCGAGCAGGCCGTAGAAGAGATCGGTGAGCGTTTGAGCGTCATCATTGATGCCTTTGAGCAAGACGGTCTGGCTGACCATGCCAATGCCGTGGTCGGAAAGTTTGCGACAGGCGGCCTTTGTTTCCGGCGTAAGCTCGGCGGCGTGGATGAAGTGCAGGCTGAGCCAGACACGGTGCTTGCGCAGGATGGCGCAAAGTTCGTCGGTGATGCGCATGGGAAGAACGGCGGGCACCTTGGAGCCGATGCGCACCACACGAATGTGCGGGATCTTCCGAAGCCGGGAAAGAATTCCGTCGAGCACGGAGTCCGTCAAGGCAAGGGGATCGCCACCGGAGATGAGTACGTCGCGTATTTCGGTGTGCTCTTCGATGTATTGGAAGGTTTGCCCGAACAAGGACAGGGAATCGGCGGGTTTCCCAACCATGCGCGAGCGGGTGCAGTAGCGGCAGTGGACCGGGCAAAAAGTGGTGGCAAGAAACAAGACCTTGTCGGGATAGGTATGGATAAGGTGCGGCGTGACACGGTGTTCCTCCTCACCGAGTGGGTCGGCCAGCTCGCCGCTACCGGGTTCTTTTTCATGTTCGGAAGGAACCATGGTGCCCCGCAGGGCGGGATGACTGAGCTGTTTGGCGTAACAAGGTGTCACAGCGAGCGAAAGCACCGGTTCGCCTTCGAAAGCGGCCCGTTCCCCGCTGGTCAGTTCAATATATTCTTCGAGTTGCCCAAGGGTTGCTATGCGGCTGGCGATCTGTCCTTGCCAGTCGTGGGGAATCTCGGGTTCATGCATTCGAATACCTATATGTTGACAAGAAGAAATTGGTCGGCATTATACGCGGATGCCAAGGGATAAAAAACAAATTGCGAAACAACTAAAAGCCGTGCAGGCGATTATGGAAAACTGCCTGAACGACACTAAAATCTCCACACTCCTCCCTCCTAGAAACAACATCATGGGCAGCGGAAAAATGCTGCGGGCGCAGCTTGTTTTGACCCTCGGCGACTCCAACGGAATCGCTGAAAAAACGAGCCTTCATGCGGCGGCATCGGTAGAAATCATCCATGGGGCCAGCCTGCTGCACGACGACGTGATCGACGGCGGACTGCTCCGCCGCGGTGCACCCACCTTCTGGAAGAAGCATGGAACCAACGGCTCCATTCTGCTTGGCGACCTGCTGGTCTTCGAAGGATTGGATCTACTGGTACAGGTAGACCGCACCGACCTGCTGCAGGAGCTGATAGCGATGGCCACCCATGTCTGCCGATCGGAGGTCGAGCAGGAGCTGCTTCTCCGCGGTACGCCGGGTACATGGGAGGAGTGCGAAGAGATTGCCCGCACCAAGACCGGTGCGCTCTTTGCCTTTGCCGCCGTGGCGGCGGCCTCGGATACTCCCGGACAGAAGGAAGCACTGCGCGAAGCGGGATTCATTATGGGAACCGCCTATCAACTCGTCGACGACATACTTGACAGCTCCGGCAACGAGGAAGTTTCCGGAAAGACGCTTGGCAAGGATCAGGAACGCGGGAAAACAACTGCGATCACGGCCACGAAAAATGCACCCGAAAAGCCATCCGAATACGTTGATTCACTGCTCGACGCCTCCTCCTCACAACTTGCGGCATGGCCGGCCTTGCAACGCTCGTGGGACGACTTTTTGGCCGTGACCATGAAACCTGTACTTAGCAAGCACCTTTCCGCAGGTGATTGCCCCGCCCATAACCAGCCATAGCGGAAAAGTGAAAAGCATCAAATATGAGTGTGTGTTTAATAATTCATTAACAATCTGCTTTCAACTGGTTGAGCCTAATTGTTTAATAGTTGCGCATTATTTTAACCGAAACCAATCGAGGAACCTGATTTTGGCTGATTTTAAGATAAAAAAAGGATTCGACATAAAGGTGCTAGGGAAACCCGCGCCCCTCATCGAAGATTACGCATCCCCCCCGATGTTCGCCGTCTACCCCTCTGAATTCGAAGGAATCAAGCCGCGCCTGAAAGTTTCGGAAGGGGACCGCGTCAAACGCGGCGACGTCCTTTTCGAGAACAAGAAAAATGAGAAAATGCTCTTCCGCTCGCCGGCATGCGGAACGGTCAAGGCGGTCAATCTCGGCGCACGGCGCTTCCCGATCGAGATTCTGATCGAAGCCTCCGCGGAGGAAGAGAGCACCACTTTCGAAACCTATACCCGCGACACAGTCGGTCAGCTCGCTCGCGAACAGGTGGTCGAACATCTGCTGAACACGGGTCTCTGGCCGCTGATCAAGCAACGCCCCTTTTCCAAGATTGCCGATCCAGACGCTACACCCAAGGCCATTTTCATAAACGCCGCAAACTCCGCCCCTTTTCAGTCCGACTTCAGCGTAGTGTTGAAAGGCGACGAGGAAGCCTTCCAGACCGGCATCAATGCATTGGCCAAGCTGACCGATGGCAAGGTGCATCTGTGCAAGTCCGGTGGTTCGGATATTCCAGACTTTGGAAATGCCGAAAACCACACCTTCGGCGGCCCCCACCCTTCCGGCAATACCAGCATACACATCAACCGCATCAGCCCAATCCTTCCGCACGATACCGTCTACACCGTCGCCGCGCAGAACGTGATCCTGATCGGAAAGCTCCTACTAACCGGTGAACTGCCACGCACCAAGGTGGTTGCCCTCGGCGGACCGGCGGTGAAGGAAGCGTTTTGCAAACACTACCGCGTCCAGATCGGCGCAAGCCTGCAGCCGTTGTTTGAAAAGGCGATTGAAGACGGTGAAATCCGCATTGTTTCCGGCAACATGCTTTGGGGCGACTCCGTCAAACCGGACACCTGCGTGCGCTACTATGGCTCAGAATTCACCGTGCTTGAAGAGGATCGCTCCCGCCACCTGATTGGGTGGACGACACCGGGCCTGCTCCAGTATAGCTCCCACCGCG
>DAOUQA010000099.1 GCA_030625905.1 Kiritimatiellales bacterium
TAAACCGGCTGGTTGATCCCGAGGCCATTTGCATCATGGATGCCGCGCCCGGCACGGGCTGCCCGGTGGTGGAAGCCGTGGAGGGCGCGGACGTGGCGGTGCTGGTTACGGAACCCACCCCGTTCGGCCTGCACGACCTAAAGCTGGCCGTGGGCCTGACCCTTAAAATGAAGGTGCCCACCGGGATTGTCGTGAACCGCTCGGATAGCGATGAAGACCTGATTGCGGACTATGCCAAGGCCGCCGGCATTCCAATCGTTGGAAGGATTCCCTTCAAGCGGGAGTATGCGGAAGCCTACTCCAAGGGGCAAATTATTGCCGAGGTCTTCCCGGAGATGCGGGAAAATATGCTTTCGATTTTTGAAAATATAACCCGGCTCAAGGGAACAAAAGTTCCTGCGGAACTTGAAGAAGATATCCCCCACCTATCCACTAAGCCACAGCGCATCTTTGAAAAGGGAACGGCGCCCGGTTTCCAGGAAATCGCGGTCATCAGCGGCAAGGGCGGAACCGGCAAAACAACCGTCACCGCCGCCCTACTCCAGCTGGCCGATCAAAAGGTCATGGCTGACAATGATGTCGATGCCGCCGATCTGCATCTCTTGCTACAGCCGGAAATCTATGAGAGCCAGCTCTTCTTCGGTGGCTCTAAATTTAAGATCGAGCCGGAACGTTGTATTGGCTGCGGTGCCTGCGAACGGGCCTGCCACTTCGACGCAATATTCCAAACCCCGGAAAAATGCGAACTCGTGAATATGCCGCTCTATGAGATCGATGCCATGGCTTGCGAGGGCTGCTCGCTCTGCTCGCTCGTCTGTCCGGCCAAAGCCATCACCAGTTATGAAAACCAGACAGGAGAGCTCTACCTTTCGGACACGGAAGGCGGACCGATGGTGCATGCGCGGCTCGGCATTGCCGAAGAAAACTCCGGCAAGCTCGTGAGCCAGGTGCGCCAGCACGCCTCGCGGATTGCAACCGAGTTGCAGTACCCGCTGATCATCGCCGATGGACCGCCCGGAACCAGCTGCCCGGTGATTGCCTCGATCACCAACGCCGATCGGATTCTGATTGTGACTGAGCCGACCGTCTCCGGCGTACACGACTTGGAGCGCGTCCTGAAACTATGCCAACACTTCGAGGTACCCACCTCGGTCGTCATCAACAAGGCGGATCTGAATCCGGAACAAGCACAGCGAATCCACCAAATGGCGGAGCAGGCTCGTTCCCGGGTCATTGGCGAAATCCCGTTCGACCGCAATATCCACGATGCGCTCATGGTGGGGAAAACCATCATCGACCACGACAAAGGGCCCGCCGTCGATGTGCTGAAACAGATCTGGGCGAAACTCGACCGGGAAATGAAAGGATAGAACCCATGGAACCAAAAACCGTACATTCCGTTTTCTTCTCCCCAACGGGAACCAGCCGCGCGATAGCCCTCGCAACCAGCCGGGGGATGGGCGGAAAAACGGAAGCCCTGCTGGATATGACCTGCAAGGCTCCGGAACCGCCCCCCTTTTCCAAAAAGGATGTGGTGGTGGTTGGAATGCCGGTCTATGGCGGACGGCTTCCGCAAGCTGCGGTGGAGCGATTCCAATCCTTGGAAGGTAAGGGAGCGCCTGCCGTGGCCGTCGTGGTGTATGGGAACCGGGCATACGAGGACGCGCTAGCGGAGCTTTGCGATCTTTGCACCGCGCAAGGGTTCAAGGTGGTTTCCGCCGCTGCCTTCGTCGGTCAACACTCGTTTTCGTCCAAAGAGCTTCCGATTGCCCACGGGCGACCGGATGGGCGAGACCTTGGACGGGCCGAACAATTCGGGATTCAGGCCAAGGAATTGCTGGGAAACAACAGGTTCTTGGATCTCGAAAAGGTTCCCGGAGACCGTCCCTACAAGCCGGCCATGTCGCCCTCCGTCGCAGCAACGGCAACCGACCCGGAAATCTGTAGCCAGTGCGGAGCCTGTGCCGAAAGTTGCCCCGTGCAGTGCATTGAAATGGAGAGCGGCATGCCTCAAACTTGGCAGGATCGTTGCATCTGGTGCATGGCTTGCGTCCAGCGTTGCCCGACCGGAGCGCGCAAGATCGTCCTGCCCAAAATCTACGAAAGCGCCAAGCACCTGCACACCCATTGCCAACCCCGCAAAGAGCCCGAAATCTTCCCCGCCCTCCAGACCGCTTTATTCGACACGCAAAGTGAAAAATGATTGAAGACCTGACCGCCCGAATTGAAGCCCGCCCGAAAAACTTCGGGCCGATGCGGGACGCTTCGGCACATGGAAAAATTACCGGCCCGTGCGGCGATACGGTCGAGGTGTGGCTACGGATTGATGGCGGTAGAATCCGCAAAGCCAGTTTCATGTCCGATGGCTGTGGACATTCGGTTCATTGCGCCCTGCTCGCCGCCAATACCATCCATAAAACAATTGGCAACTATCGAACAAAACCCGTAAAACCACCGTTATCGCAACGGCTGAAAAGCTGGCTTGGCGGAAAGAAATCCACCAAATCACCCTGAAGGAGAAAAAGATGACACAGTGCAATGCACACCCGCCGGCAAGCCCGGAAGAAGATCAACAGAAAATCAACACGCGCATGGCGCAGATCAAACACAAAATCTGCGTCTTGTCCGGCAAGGGCGGCGTTGGGAAGAGCACGGTTGCGGTAAACCTCGCCACGGCCTTGGCGGATGCCGGCAAGAAGGTTGGCCTGCTGGATGTCGACATCCACGGCCCAAGCATTCCGACCATGCTGGGTCTTGGCACCACACCGCTGGTTTCGAACGCGGGATCGGTCGACCCAATCTATGCCGGAAACCTGAAGGTAATGTCAGTCGGTTTCCTTACGGAAAACGAGGACGATGCCTTTATCTGGCGCGGCCCGATGAAGATGGGCGTAATCAAACAGTTTCTTGGCGACGTTGAATGGGGCGAGTTGGACTACCTGATCGTCGACTGCCCGCCGGGCACCGGCGACGAACCGCTTTCGATCAGCCAGTTGATTGAAGACCCCGCCGGAGCGGTAATCGTTACCACGCCGCAGCAGGTTGCCGCGGTGGATGTGCGCAAGTCGCTGACCTTCTGCAAAAAACTTTCCATGCCCGTCCTTGGCATCGTGGAAAACATGAGCGGGTTCACCTGCCCGAACTGCGGCGAAGTGGTCGACATCTTCCACTCCGGCGGCGGGGAAAAGATGGCGGCCGATTTTGGTGTGCCGTTCCTTGGAAAGCTTCCGATCGATCCAAGCATTGTGAAAGCCTGCGATGCCGGCATCCCGTTCATCCAAAGCCATGCCGCTTCTGAAACCGCACAAATCCTGCGCGAGATCATCAAGCCGTTTCTCACGCTCGAAAACAATGCGTCTTCTGCGGCACAGCCTCGGCCGGAAAAGAAAGGTTCCATGAAGATTGCCGTGCCAACCGCCGACGGGAAGCTGAGCATGCACTTTGGCCATTGCGAAAAATTTGCGCTGGTCGAGGTGGATCCGGAAACAAAAACCATAACAGGTTCCACCGAACTCGATCCGCCGCCCCACGAGCCGGGCGTTCTTCCGCGCTGGCTGGCGGAACAGGGCGCGAACATAATCATTGCCGGCGGCATGGGGCAAAGCGCCCAGTCGCTCTTTGACGAACAAAATATTGGCGTGGTTATCGGCGCACCTTCCGAAGAGCCGGAAATCCTGGTGAAAGCCTATCTGGCAGGCGCGCTTGAAACCGGCACAAACGCCTGCGACCACTAATTGGAGAATGAACGTATTCGAAAGAGAAGCGGAGCGCTACGAGCGGTGGTTCGAGAACCATCCGCAGGCCTATCAATCCGAATTGGCCGCTGTGCGGGCGGCGCTACCGGAGTCGGGGCGCGGGGTGGAAATCGGTACGGGCACCGGACGCTTCTCGATTCCGTTCGGGATCACCGATGGAGTGGAACCGGCCGCCGCCATGCGGCGGATCGCGCAGCAACACGGATTAAACGTGCTCGATGCCAAGGCGGAGGCGTTGCCCTTTCTGGATTGCACCTTCGACTTTGCGCTGATGGTTACCACCATCTGCTTTGTCGATGATGCCGAGCAAGCCTGTCGCGAGACGTGGCGGATATTGAAACCCGGCGGGCGGTTGGTCATTGGGCTGGTGGATGCCGACAGCGAACTCGGGCGGCAATACGAAGCCCGAAAGTCCGAAAGCCCCTTCTACCGCGATGCCCGCTTCTTTTCCGTTTCCGAAACCATCCGACTATTGGATGACACCGGCTTCTGCAACTTCCGCTGCAGCCAAACGCTATTCCAAGGGTTGGAAAAAATGGACGCACCGGAGCCGGTGCGGAAGGGGTTTGGCGAGGGCGGCTTTGTCGCCATTGCGGGGAAGCGGCCATGATTTCAGAAATCGACCTGTGTCTGAAACACCGCCTCAAAGTGAAGGGGTCACGATCCCTCCGGTTCCAGCCAGGGGTGAATGTGCTGGTTGGCCCGAATGGCTCGGGGAAAAGCACGATTCTGCGGGCTATTTCAGGATGCGACGAATGCCGGACCGAAAATCCGGACAACATGCCGACGCTCTACTTTAATCCGGAAACCATGAACCCGCACCACCCCGACTACTATCCCTCCGACGTGCGCGAAATGATCCTCAAGACGTGCGGCATTTTTTCGTCGCACGGCGAGATTTTGCGCGCGGCGCTCTTTTCCCTTCCGATCCGCGAAGGGGCGTCATTCCTCGTGGACGAACCGGAGACGGGACAGGATATCGAGGGCGTGGAGCGCATCTGTGACGGCTTCGATAAAATCGTGGCCAGCGGCGGGCAGATCATCGCCGCCAGCCACCATCCGCTCATCATGCGCGATGCCAACATTATTGAGATGATTCCGGGCTATGCGAAAAAACTGCACCAGGCCTTTTGCCAACCAACCCCCCGATAGATAAATGCATTTAGAAACAGAAACGAAGACCTTCAGAAAGGGCAACGTGGCCTCCGTTGCGGCGGCACACACGCTGCACGATGTCTTTTCCTCGTTCTTTGCCCCGCTACTTCCCCTGCTCACGGAAAAACTGGGCTTCACCTATACGATGGCCGGAATACTTTCGATGGTTCAAAAGCTTCCCTCCCTGCTCAATCCGCTGATCGGCCTCGTTGCCGACCGGCTGGTGGTTCGCTCAGCCATCGTTGCCGCCCCGGTCGTTACGATTTTCGCCATGAGCCTACTGGGTCTGGCACCCTCGGTCGCCCTCCTCGGCATCTTGCTTTTCACCAGCGGAATAAGCGGAGCCGTCTTCCACGTAACCACGCCGGTATTGATGCGGCAGGTTTCCGGGAACCAGATCGGCCGGGGTATGAGCTACTTTATGTTCGGCGGCGAAATTGCCCGTACCCTCGGCCCGCTCCTCATCACCGCCGCCGTCTCGTGGTGGGGCCTCGAAGGAACCTGGCGGCTGATCCCCGTCGGACTGGTGGCCTCGCTCCTGCTTTTCTTCAGCCTGCGAACCATCGACAAATCCCTCCTCAAGCGGTTCCAAAAGAAAAGCAAAACCCACCTTTCCCAAAGCGTCCGGGAGATCGCCCCATTTTTTGTCTTGGTGGCACCGATTCTTCTGTTCCGCGGATTCTCCAAAACCGCCCTGACCCTCTTTCTCCCCTCCTATATGGTAGACGGTGGAGCCTCGATCAAAACCGCCGCCTTTGCCCTTGCCTTTCTGGAACTCGCCGGAGCCATCGGCGCACTGGCGGCCGGGAGCCTATCGGACAAGCTAGGCCGGAAAATCATCCTTCTAACCATCATGGTGCTCACCCCCGTGCTCATGTTTCTCTTCACGTTGACGAACGGCTTGCTACAATGGGTTCTGCTGGGTGCAATGGGTCTCATCTTTTTTGCCAGTACCCCCGTTTTCATGGCCATGATCCACGACCTAAACTCCGACCGCCCCGCCTTTGCCAACGGCATATTCATGACCGTTAGCTTTGCGGTCGGCTCCATCGTCGCCCTGCTGGTCGGAGTCTTGGCCGACCGCTTTGGATTTGTGGCAACCTATCAAATTACGGCGGCATTAAGCTTGTGCGCCATCCCGTTCACCTTTTTCATAAAGGACAAGTCACGAGCCGCTTGCAAAACCCCAATCAAACCCGCGATGCTGTAGTGCATGCTTCCATTCCGATGGAGCATGCATCGTTCGGGCGGAACACATTGCAGGCCAACATCGAGAACCCGGAACAGGACATGGTGTTGCATGAAGAAGATCATTGCCACGGCGGCACATCCTGCGAGCCGCCACAGCACTGCCTAGTTGCGGCATTTCAGCACATGACGGTTTATTTAACCACCACCACCGGGCAGGCGGCGTGGTCGACGATCTGCTGGCGCTGCCGCGTCAACAGGTCGCGGCTGGCGCGGTTCGACTGGAATCCACCCAGAGCGATCAGATCCACCCCGCGCGTTTCCACCTCCCTTGGCACGACTTCCTCGCTGTTGCCCTCGACGATCACGTCTTCGATCACGAGCTTTTTGCGCAGGGCGCGCTCGTGTACTTCGGCAATCTGTCGCTCCGAGCTGCCGTGCAGCTCCCTCTCGAACTCACCCATTTCTACGTTGGAAAGGATTTTTACGTTGAGTAGCTGGCGCAGGGTTTCGGTTTCGACCACCGCCATGGCCGTCAGTTTCGCCTGAAGCGAATAGGCCAGCGCAATGGCGAAGTCGGCGGCGCGGTACGACGCCTCGGTCCCGTCGACCAGGACCAAAATATGCTGCACAGGGTTTGTTTTATCCATGGCTTGCTCCCTCCTCCCTTTCGGTGGCGAGACGCTTCCGGATCATCTTGTGGATGACGAAGGATTCGCGCTCGCGCTCCTCGAGGCTTGATGTGATGTAGTGGATGGTTTCTCGGAAATCCGGAATGAACATTTTGGACAGCGCGTTGCAGCGCCGCTGGGTCTTGCGTAGCTCGCGCGAAAGGCGCAACACCGCGTTCTCCAGCTCGGCCAGCTGCGCCAGCTGCGCCAGCACCTCGGTAAAGCGCTTCATCGCCGCGTCCGCGTTCGCCGAGGTTCCCCCGATGCCGAAGCGGGCGGTGGCCGGCTTCGTTTGTGCCGTCGCTTTGGGCAGGCGCAGCCCCGCCAGGTTCTGGTCTTCAATCTCGAGCGGGGCGTCCGCCAACACGGCCAGCGCCGCCCGGTCGACCGCGTCCGAACCCATGTCCAGCATCGCGTCGCGCAGAGCCGCGTGGGCGGCCGACAGACTGGTGGCCATCACCCGCTCGGCTTCCCGCGCGCGACCCAGGCGGCTCATCAGCTCGTAGATCAGGATCTGCCGTTTCTGGTCGAGCAGCTCGAACCCTTCCTCGGCAAACTCAAGCTGGCGCCTCAGCGACAGGAAGTTCGATTTGGTCGGTGCGATGCTCAGCTTGGCCATGGCTAGGCCTCCTTCGGTTTTGTTTCGGCGGATGGACTTGCAGCGGGACGGTGGTGCGCGTCGAGCAGCGCATCGCTCAGCCGTTGCAGCTCACCGCGCGGCAGCAGGGAGAGTATTTCCCAGCCCAGGTCGAGCGTGGCTTCGATGCTACGGTTTTCATACTCACCTTGGTTGAGGAACCGCTGTTCGAAGGCCTCGCCGAATTTCATGTAGAGCTTGTCGATCTCGCCCAGCTCCTCCTCGCCGACCACGTCGGCCAACCCGCGCACGCGCTTGACCCGCGCGTAGCAGGCGAACAACTGACTGGCGAGTGCCGGATGGTCGTCGCGCGTGTAGCCCTTGCCCACCCCGTCCTTCATCAGCCGCGACAGGCTCGGCAACCCGGCAATCGGCGGATAGACCGCGCGCTGGAACAGGTCGCGGTCCAGCACGATCTGTCCTTCGGTAATGTAGCCGGTCAGGTCGGGAACCGGGTGGCTGATGTCGTCGGACGGCATCGTCAGGATCGCCATCTGCGTGATCGACCCTTCGGAGCCC
>DAOUQA010000173.1 GCA_030625905.1 Kiritimatiellales bacterium
CTACCACACTCGAGATATCTGCAGCAGCCACCTCTGTCGTACCGGTAAATTGAAGGTTAGTGAAAGCAATCGTTTCAGTACCAGTGCCGATAAAGTTGGTCGATTGCGAAAAAGCGAAGGTGCAGGAAAATACCCCCACCAAGAAAACACTATAAAACCTATTCATTATTCCCCCTCGAAAATTCGCGGATTGAGTTACAACGAATCAGGTTCTCATAATCAAATAATGATGTCATGGGAAAAAGGGGAGAATGTGAAATGTGGGAGGTGGGAGGTAGATTGTGGGAGGTGGGAGGGGCGCGTTGCGCGAGGGCGCGGTGCACCGGTTGATAGTTGTTGGTTGTTCGGTTGCTGGGGAAGGCGGGTTGCGGCATCCCCGCCCATGGAACGCTGTCCCGCGCAGCGTGGGTTCAGCGTTGCTACACCGGGCGCGTTGCGCTGGCCTCCCCTCCGGCCTGTATGGCCAACGGGCAACCTGCGGCCCAGAAGAGTCTACCCTTCAGGCAGATGCTCAATATCGTCGAGATCCTTGTGCCGCCCGGATTATCGCATATCCGGTATAGCATCGTAAAACGATTCGCAGACAGGGATGTCCGCGCCACATGAGGTCGTCCATTGGAGCGTTTTTGGTGCGGTGGCCCGCAGGGCGGCAAGGCCGCTCGCTTGTCCGGCGGTAGAACAATCAAGTGAAAAAAATCGACTTTTCATGCAGATGGGTGTAGCTAGAGACCCTTCCCCGAGGTGGCTGAGTCCTACAAATTGTCCGCCCACGAACTGAGGGCACTACTGGATGTGGCAATAGAGAAGAAAGATGAAATCGAGAGGTATTGGAATGAGTACTTTAACTGCTGATCCCCGCGCAACAAACGTACACTTCGATCAGGACTCCCTTTGGGTCGACCTAGCCGACGGTCGCCAACTCGGCGTACCCTTGGCCTACTTTCCTCGCCTGCTCAAAGCCACCCCCGAGCAGCGCAAACAGTTTATCATCAGCGGAGGCGGAAGCGGCCTTCACTGGGATGAACTTGACGAAGATATTTCCGTTCCCTCGCTTCTATTCGGCATCGGCGACCACGCCCGCAAAGTGGCGTAGGCAAGGCTTCGCAGCTCAAGAGGCTTCCGCCTTCGCCCAACGCTATGGCGAGACAAGTCGGCGCAACCGTGTGGCGCGGACATTCCAGTCTGCGTATTTGGGCAGGCTGGAAAGCCTGCCCCACATTTTCCACCGCAGATCAACGGGCTGGAAGCGCCGTTCTACGTGGCATGGGCATCTTGCCCATGTTTCCCGAGCCGCAGATCAACGGGCTGGAAGCGCCGTTCTACGTGGCATGGGCATCTTGCCCATTGGCCTGCCCTGAGCCCTGTGAAGGGAACGCTGTCCCACGGAGCGGGTTCAGGCGTTGCTACACAAAAAAGCCACCTCATAGCGGTGGCTCTACCAGCACGTCCGCCTTCACCGAGACTTCGGCGCGACATGTCCGTCCGGGGCGCGGGGGTTTAAAAGCGGCACAATGCGGGTGAACGCCTACCCTTCAGGCAGATGCTCAATATCGTCGAGATCCTTGTGCCGCCCGGATGCCAGCTTGTTGGCGCGCAGATCAGAAAGTGAAATCAGATTTACCTCAACTCCATCAATCTCCACGGATGAGCGGCGTGAAAAACAGTCGCTGAATTCAACGCCATCGATTTCGTTCAGAACTTCAATTCTTACCGGTGCCATTCCCATTCGTACGATATTGCCCGGATGAACAAACAGGTCGGTATCGAGTTCATTGGACCGCATGCCGAATTCCTTGAAGACAGTGACGAGTTTTTCAGCGTTTTCAGCACTTATGGCTACCCACACATCCAAGTCCGCAGTGGTTCTTGGATAGCCGTGGCAGCCAACGGCATATCCACCTATGAGGAGGTATTCAACGGCGCGGGTGTTTAACAACTTCAAGAATTCTTTGAAGTCGTCCGGTAGCATTTGGTTTTCCATAAGCGGCCTGCCTGTTGATTTGGATTGCCCTGAGGCGTTCTTCGGGAGTGCGCGTCTGCCAGTAGGCATCATCGCTTGAATCATGGAGCGATGCCACGGAAAGCACCTTCCTATCTACTCTCAACCCATCCTTCATATTCGTATGATAGGTGCATTGCGCGGATATTGCAATACGAGTGCGAAAGATTGCGGGCGCAGCCGTGTGGCAGGTCTTCTTGCCTGCCCTTTGCGCAGACAAGGATGTCCGCGCCGGTGTGGTGCGTGGTTGCCGTCTGCGGGAGCGCGCTTTTTTTTCAACCTGTTTATTCCGAACAATGCGTGCTCCATCAGAATGGAAGCACGCACTACATCTCATACAAAATTAATCTGACTGGAATTGTTTCACACAGAGCCACGAAGCCACGGAGATCTGGGAAAATAGGTTTCTTGAACCGAGCCTCTGGCTCTATTTGTATTCGCAAATGGTAGCAACGGATTTATAGGAAGCAATGAGGTTCTTCTGGGGGGGGGTTATGGTGAACCGCCTTTTTTTGACTGGATAAATGGGCGAAAATAAATCTGGCGCGGCAGAGCCGCAACCAAAGATACCCTCGTCCTTGGGATGAAATCCGAGGGATGTCATGACAACCTGGCGTAGGCTTTTTCGAAGACCTCGTCGGCGGGGATGAGGTTAACCGTTCCTGCATCAACCTCTCGACACCTTTTTTCAATCTCTTCCTTCCACTCGGGAGAAAGGTCGGTGGCCGTGTTTGTATCGAGGCTTTCAATAAGCCGTTCAGCCACGAAGGCCCGGATCGGACTCGGCAAGTCCAATGCTTCAGAAACAAGTTTTTCAGCTGTTGTCATGATTAACCTCCATTGATATGGCTCGGAGAATATTCCCACAAACTCTGCTTATCAACACAAAGTGCGAAAGATTATGGGCGCAGCCGTGTGGCAGGCTTTCTTGCCTGCCCTTTGCGCAGACAAGGATGTCCGCGCCACATGATTGCGGGACACACACGCGGGCTCTCTCTTCCCAGGCAGGCAGGATGCCTGCGGTACGTATCGCAACCGTCCGCCTTCGCCCAAGGCTATGGCGCGACACGTCCCATCAAATCGAAGGGTACCGCAATGCAACGTTCGTTGAGGCGCAGCACCTGATCGCCTGCATGGATCACTAAACCGATCTGCGCGCAGGCCCCCATCTTTTCTTGGAAAATGGAAATGGAGCGGGCATCCATAGGGTGGATTCTGGCGGAGGATTTAATCTCCACCGGAAAGAGCAAACCATCCTTTTCAACGACCAGATCCACTTCGGCACCGCTGTGCTGCCGATAGTGGTAGAGCGTTGGAGACAACGGCAGGGGTTGAATACGTTTATATATCTCCGTTGCAACTAGCGTTTCAAAGAGCGCCCCGAATGCGGGATGTCCCTGCACGGCCTGATCGGAGGATATACGCATCAAATAGCAAGCCAGACCGGTATCGCTTAGATACCCCTTGGGTCGTCCGCTGAGACGCTTGATGTGGTTGGCGGAAAAAGCGGGGATTTCCAGCCATTGATACGTTCCCCTCAGTACACCGATCCAGCGCTTGGCCGAAGGAGCAGAAAGCCCGATATCACGCCCCAAATGGTTATAGTTGCATTCCTGCGCAGTCAATGAGGCGCAGAGGGCAAGAAACGCCGCAAACTGCGTTTCGTCGCGAACCCCGAGCAAGGTCCGGATATCTCGTTGCAGGTAGGTGCCGACATACCCCTGCATCCAACCTGGAACCACCTCCTCGCGCAAGGTCTGGACTTCCGGGAATCCACCCCGCCATATTTGGCGGGTAGACGAAAGTCCACAAGAACGGAAACCGCGAAGCATCTCCAACGCGGCATCCACACCCTGCGGCGCATGCTCCAGCCATTGCGAAAACCAATCCGGCCGACGCGCCCCAAACTGCTCGGCCAGACTGAAGGCGGACAACTCCATGATGGCCACCCGCCCAGCAAGCGATTCCGCCAAATGCCGCATGACCTCCCATTGCTGGGAACCGGTAATCAGATACATGCCAGGCCTGCGGTTGCGGTCGACCGCCCGCTTCAAGGCCGGGATTAATTCGGGTGCATATTGGATTTCATCCAGAATCAGCGGCGGTGGATTGTTTTTAAGAAAAAGGTCGGGGTCTTGCCTCGCGCCATAGAGATCCTCCACGGGATCAAACACAAAGGCTCGGAACCGTGCCCCAAAAAGATGGTTCAAAAGCGTGCTTTTTCCCACCTGCCGAGCTCCGCAAACCAAGGTACACGGAAATGACTCCGCATAGGCCTTCAGCTTTTCCTCCAATGCCCGTTTAATATATTTCATCTGGAAAACATAACATTGTAGTTTATATTTTCAAGCCATAAATCAATCCTCCCAGACTCGCCACAGGCAGGCAGGATGCCTGCGGTACGTATCGCAACCTTCCAGGTTGCCTTGGGGTGCGGCGGCTGGATGCCGCTTTGAAAGTGCTGTCGCGCCGTAGCCAGACGCGAAGCGGCAATT
>DAOUQA010000234.1 GCA_030625905.1 Kiritimatiellales bacterium
CGATGTGTTTGAGAATCCGACGAGCCATGTTAATGCGATCAAAGCGGAGCGCACGTTCTGGGAGAAGGCCACGATTCTCCATGCGGAAGCATTTCGTCCAGAGCACAAGCCACATCTTGCCCGCTATTCTCGTCACTACTATGACTTGGCTATGATGGCCTGTGATGAAGCGACCAAAATTGCGGCGCTTTCTGATTTGGAACTGCTCCATTCGGTTGTGGCGTTCAAGGCCAAGTTCTATCCTTCTGCATGGGCAAATTATGATTTGGCCAAGCCGGGAACGTTTAAGCTGTTGCCGCCGGATCATAATTTTAAGAGCCTCGCTGATGACTATAAGAAAATGCAGGTGATGTTCTATGGCGAGGTTCCTGCATTCGACCATCTGATGGAAACGCTCCAGGGTCTGGAAGATGAGATTAATGATCTTCCACCATCAAGGGTTTGAACTCAGCTGTCCAATCCGTTACGGAATTGAGTCGTTGCTTTGCGGGGCAGGGGAGCGCGGTGTTTTCGGAGGCTGCCAGGCGAGTCTGGGGAAACGTTGCGCGGACGTTAATGTAGCGCAAGCGTCTTGTAGCAGAGGGTTCCCGGGGTTGAACTGGGCTGCCGAACCGCTTTCCTTCCTCACTAGAGGCGCAGAGATCGCAAAGTGTAAAATTTAAAACCTCTGCGTCCTCAGCGCCTCTGCGATGAATAATCTAAGTCAAATTAATTTGGTATAAGTCGGCAAAAATAGTTCAATAATAATTGAACCTAATTGACTCCGCTGGGGGCGGGGTGAAGTTTTTTGGAATTGCCTCCTTTGTCCGCAGATGGTATACGATGGATATACCTGAGGAGAATCATGAAAACGATTAGTGCGAAGATACCAGACTCCGACTACCGGGTGCTTGAGCGCCTGGCGGAAACCAAATCGGGGAGTAAATCAGAGGTCGTGCGCGACGTGGTGCATGAATTCTGCAAAAAGAAAGTTGCCGGAATAGAGAAAAGAAACGCCATTCTTCGGCGGTCGTTTGGCGCTTTCAAGGACGCGCCTCTTGATGCCAAGAAGCACCGCGAAATGATTTCGGAAAAAATGCTATGAGAAAATCCGCACCGCTGTTGGACACAAATGTAATTATCGACATTTTGAATGGCAACAAAAATGCCTTGGAGTATGCCGAGGGCCTTTCGACTCTACTCGTTCCGGCGGTGGCTGTTTTCGAGGTGCTGGTCGGTTGTACTGGTGAACGCAAGAATCAAAAGAAAAAAGCCCTTCAAATCTTCGATGCTTGCAAAATTGTCGAATTTTCACAGGCAGATGCCGTCTATGCTTCGGAGCTGTACATAAAGAAGCCTGTCGATAAGCATATCCTTGACTATTTCATTGCCGGAACCGCCAATACCAATTCATTGGAAGTAGCCACCCGCAACACACAGGATTTTAAGGCCGTTAAGGCTTTCGAGCCGTACAAACTGAAATAATCCTCTGGCAAGGTTTCAATCTTGTAGGAGGAATCGGCATGTCCCGCCCATGGCTTTTCGAAGGCGGCCGATCCAGCCATTGCAGAAGAACTCCGGGGTCGGCGACCCCGGCTACAGTCATCCGCCGAAAAATTAACTCGCTGAGAATGCAACGGTTGGTTTTTGACAGGGGTGCGGGCAATCGCTTTGAGAGGAAGGGGCAGAATAACTCTGTGGCAAAATAATTTCCGACCACCAGATTTTCCATCCGTTGCTTTCTATGAATCCGTTGCAAATTAGTTGAGGAAGGCTTTTGGAAAACTGTAGCGGCGATCCATGATCGCGGATCTGTGGAAAAGGGTTTCATCCAGATCGTGAAACCGATCTCGCATAGAAAAAAGTTAGAACATGGCTCCGACGGAGCGTCGCCCTCCAGCCAGGGTTAATTCCTGCACCGTTGCGTGCCAAGGCGGTACGTTCCAGTCCGGCGCGTACTACAGAGGATCTTATTTATCCGACCACCTTGTTTGCCGAGCATTTATCCACAGTTATCAACATTTTCATCAACAAGCACTACGTCGCATAATATATCTTATGTCTAGTCCTGTGCGCGGAAATGCTCTAGATGTGGTGGCTTTACGGAATTTTTCATCAAACTGCCACTACGATAAAATGCGCGGCGCGGGACTTGTTTCAGATAATATTAAGATCGAGCTGGTCGAGCTCGGCGACGGGTCGGAAGGTTTTGCGGTGCGCCGGGGTTGCGCCATGCCTCTTTAGTGCATCGAGGTGCTGCCGGGTTCCGTAGCCTTTGTGCCGAGCAAAACCGTATTGGGGAAATTTGGCATCAAGTTCCACGAGGAGGCGGTCGCGGGTCACCTTGGCGATGATACTGGCCGCTGAGATGGAGATGCTGAGCGCATCGCCCTTGACGATGCTCCGGGATTCGCACGGCAAGCCCTTTACGGGCAACCCGTCGACCAAGGCAAACTGCGGGTTGATTTGCGAGGCCGCGAGCGCCATGGCTTTATGCGTGGCCTTAAGGATATTGATCCGGTCGATCTCCCCGGCTTCGACTAGGCCGATTCCGATGGCCGTATGCCTAGATTCAGTTAACCGCCCGAAATATTCTTCGCGCAGTTTTTCGGTCATGGCCTTCGAGTCGGTCAGTTTACTGAAGGTTGTATCCAATTCGGCTTGGATGTAGTCGGGGTCGAAAACTACGGCTGCGGCAACGACGGGGCCGGCCAAGGGTCCCCTGCCCGCTTCGTCGATTCCGGCCAGCCGCAAAAAACCCAACGCCCAGGCTTCTTTTTCATAGAGCAGGACATCGGGTTTTGGCCATTTCGACTTTTTAATTGAACCACTCTCGTTATTTGCACTCGCAAATTATCTATCGCTTCGCTTTCGGGTGGAATTCAGTCGGCATTGGCCTTTTCTTTTTAGAAGCGGTCGCAGACCCGAAAATCTAAAACCCTCATTCAGCCTGAATGAATAATTTTCGACTGCCAATAGCGCCTTGGCGCGGTTCATCAAAAATGCTTTAGACGCGTCGTTCCTTGATGCGGGCTTTCTTACCGGCGAGATCACGCAGGTAGTAGAGCTTGGCGCGGCGAACCTTGCCGTGGCGCTCGATTTCGATTTTGTCGATGTTCG
>DAOUQA010000017.1 GCA_030625905.1 Kiritimatiellales bacterium
GTTGAGAGTCCGCGCTTGATGTAGAGCGCCGCCTGCATAAAGCCGTCTTCATCCTCCCCGCCCATGTCCTCGATTTCCAATTCCTTGGCTTCGGCCTGTCTGTCGAGAATGGCGCGGGCATATTCGATGCCGGAGAGGGCCATCATTTTGGCGCGGAACCTCTTTCGCTTGTGGGAGACGAGCATCGTCTCCAACTGAACTTCAAAGGCAAACGAACCCACGATCAGCGAGAGGATGATCAGTATCCACAGCGACACCAGTAATGCTGCGCCCTCTTTGGATCGTTTGCTTTTGTTTGGGTGCTTGTTCATAAGGGACTACTTGGTCTTGTTTTGTTTTATGGTCGGCCCGGTCAGCTTGGACTTGGCCACGGGGATTTCAACGACCCGCGTGAATTCAATGGGTTCCTCGTTCTCCTCCTCCGAAGGAACGAAAATCGTCGCTAGAATACGTTCCGGAATGGCGTTTCCCTTTTCCCACTCTTCCGTCCAGTCCTCGGCATCCTTGTCCCAAAAAAGGATTTCAAGCCCCTGGATGGCGCGCGATACGAGGATGGGTTCGGCATCGTATTCATCCTCGAACTCATCGTCGTTCGCAATGGCCGGCATGGCGATGGCAAAGAGGGCGGGGTCGCCATGGTCGTCATCATCAATAAACAGTTCGATACGGTGCGGACCGGAGGCGAAGGGGGAGTTGTACGGCATGAACGCACCGCTGGCGGTTACGAAGCTAACCAGATCCGCAGGCAGTCCGGAGGTATAGCCCTTGTCGATCTTGAAGGCGTAGGTCTTGCGCGGGTTGTTGAAATAGAGGGTTGAATTCAGCGCCGAAACCAACTGGTTCATGGCAAAGTCGCCGTGCTTGATGCTTTCGAGCACCTCCGTTCCGCGTTTCCAGCCGCGGATGGTTTCGCTGAAGGCCTGGAACGCAATCGACATGGCGATCACCATAATGACCATCGCCGCCATCAGCTCCAGCAAGGTGAAGCCGGAGCGGCTGCGCCGTTTTTGGGTGAGGGGGTGGGGGCGTGAGGGGGTGGGGGCGTGTGCAGAAGCGTTGCCATCCGGACCCTTATTCTGTTTTCGAGTTTCAGCTTCCAAGTTTCAGCTTCCAAGTTTCGGGTTTCTAGAACGCCCTCGTCACGCTCTCTGCATCGGGGGTGTATTTGTAGATGGTGATTTCCTCGAAGGCATCGCGCCCCTTTTCCGACCACTGGATGCGCGTGGTCACCAAAAAGAGGCCGGGGCGCTCCTCTTCGTCAACCCTCAGGGTTTCGCGGAACCAGGTGTAGCCCTCGGTATCCTCGAAATCGCCCGACTCGGAAAATTCCTCCATGTCCGCGCTTTCAATGGGGTTTTCAATATCGACGCGTTGGATTAGTCCGCGCGCGACATCGCGGTTGCGTGCCGTGCGCACCACGGCAAGGCAGCGCGACATCGCCAGCATCAGCGACGAAACGCCGACGCTGAGGATCACCATGGCAATGAGCACTTCAATCAGCGTCATGCCCTTTTTGGATGCGGGGATACTTTTCATAAACAGATTTCAATATTTCCAGTTCGCATGCGTTAAATAAAGACAAACATGCCGCCCTTTTTATTGTATTATTAAAAACCCCCTAAATGTCGGAGTGTTTTTCATGGATTACTCTTGACGGGCAAATTGGACCTGCTTATACATGATAAAAACCATAACGAAGTGGCTGTATAAAGAGAGGAACTTATGAGATTATCCACCAAAGGACGCTACGCAACCCGTATTCTACTATGCATCTCCCGCTTGCAGGGGGATCTGCCCGTTCCAAAGAAAAGAATTTCGGAGCAAGAAGGGATTTCCACCGACTACATTGAACAAATCATTGTTCCGCTGAAAAATGCCGGGCTTCTCAGCAGTGTGCGTGGGCTGCGCGGCGGATTCCGCCTGGCGAAAGACCCAGCGGATATCACGGTTTTCGATGTCTTGTCCGCATCGGAAGGCGACATCAACCTCGTGGGTTGCCTGACCGAAGGTTGCAGCCGTTCGGATGCCTGTGTGGTGCAACGCGTCTGGCAGGGCGCTAGCGATGAGCTGAAAAAGTATTTCTCGCAGATTACAATCAAGGAACTGCACGACGACTACATAAAGCGCACAGCCGACCAGCCGATTATGTTTAATATTTAAAACTGGAGATTGAAGAATGCCTATTTATGACAACATTACCCAGACCGTGGGACATACCCCGTTGGTGAAGCTTAATCGCATCACGAAAGGACTGAAGGCAACCGTGGCGGTCAAGCTTGAATCACGCAACCCGCTCGGCAGCGTGAAAGACCGCATTGGTGTCGCCATGATCGAGGATGCGGAAGCGAAAGGCCTCATAAAGCCCGGCTCCACTCTGATCGAACCCACCAGCGGAAATACCGGCATTGCCTTGGCGTTCACTGCCGCCGCGAAAGGCTACAAGCTGATTCTCGCCATGCCGGAAAGCATGAGCATCGAGCGGCGACGTCTCCTGCAGGTTCTGGGTGCCGAATTGGTGCTGACCCCTGCCGAAAAGGGGATGCCCGGGGCCATTGCCGCCGCTGAAAAGCTGGTGGAGGAAAACCCCGACGCGATCATGCTCCAGCAATTTGACAATCCCGCCAACCCGGCGATCCACGCCGCCACCACGGCCGAGGAAATCTGGTCGGATACGGACGGACAGATCGACATCTTCGTGGCAGGCGTCGGAACGGGCGGAACACTTACGGGTGTCGCGACGGCTCTGAAGGAGAAGAATGCCGATCTCAAGGCCGTGGCCGTCGAGCCGGAAAAATCGCCGGTAATCTCCGGCGGAAAGCCCGGCCCACACAAGATACAAGGTATCGGCGCGGGCTTTATCCCCAGCAATCTGAACACCGATCTGATCGACGACATTGTACTGGTCGATGGTGCCGCCGCCGGTGAAATGTCGCGCCGTCTTGCGAAAGAGGAAGGCATCCTTTGCGGGATTTCTGCGGGGGCCAACGTGCTCGCCGCCGTAGAGATGGCCAAGCGTTCGGAAAACGCGGGGAAACTGATCGTCACCGTTATCTGCGATACGGGCGAGCGCTACCTCTCCACCTGGCTTTTTGAAGAGGGTTGAGTTTTCCCCATCCGGTTGTAGGACGGGCTTCCATTGCTATTTTTCGCCGGCGATAACCTCGGCAATATTCAGGGCGTGGTCTTTCATGCGGCGGTAGTTGTTGAGCATGTCGGTAAAGACTAGGCTACTAAGCGGTGAGGCCTTGCTGTTCGATAGACGGACGAGATGTTGCTGGCGGTAGTCCTTCATCTGGCGAGTGATGATTTCGCTGTCCGATTGCGCGCGGCCTAGAATATCCATGTTTTCATTTCGTTCCGCATCGTTGACCATTTTAATGTAGTCAGCCACCTTCTGGTGAAGGTCGATGAGTTCCTGACGGCCTTCTTCCGAGTAGCTTAATTGGTTGGTCCGTAGTTTGATGTGTCCCTTCAAAACGTTCACGAGATAATCGCCGAGACTCTCGTACTCGTCGGCCATGCGCATTTCACGTCGCGCCTCTTCCATCACGGCGTACGGAACTTGTCCGGTAATCATTTCGCTGAGGAAGACCACGATCTCCTTCTGCACATTGTCCAGAATGTTTTCATAGTGGAATATCTTGTTTTCAAGCTTGTCGAGTTGCTCGTCGCTGGCGAGCACCTCGCCGAGCCATCCGCCCATCTTTTCGACGCTCTCCGCCATGAATAGAATCTGTTCCTTCGACTGCACGATTCCCAGGGCGGGCGTATCGAGCATGCGGATATCGAAGTAGGTGAGGTGGTTGATTTCGTCCGCTTTCTTTTCGGGGACAAGTTTTTCCACGAGACGGGCGAGGGGCTTCATCAATGGCAGGAAGATAATGGTGTTGATGAGGTTGAAGCCGGTGTGCACCAAGGCGATTTTTGCCGTGATGTCGTCCCAGCCCTCCTGTGTTTTCGCAAAGAAATCCTGCAGGTGGACGAAGAGGGCTTCAATTCCCTTTGTATAGGCAAAGAAGAAGGGAATCAGCCAGAGTGTGCCGACCACGTTGAAAATAATATGCGCATAGGCCGCGCGCTTGGCGTTGGTGGAAGTTCCGATGGAGGCGAGGAAGGCCGTAACCGTGGTGCCGATATTCAGGCCGAGCACGAGTGCCGCCGCTGTGTCGAACCCGATGATTCCGCCCTGCGCAAGAACAATGGTTACGCCGATGGTGGCCGAGGAGGATTGCACGATCATCGTGGCTAGCATGCCGAAGAAGGCACACTTCAGCACGCCCAGATAGGTGGTGCCATCCATGACGGTGAAGGCCTGCGTCAGATATTCCTTAACCTCGGGGGTCTTGAATGCCGCTCCCATGGTGGTGATACCGAAGAACAACATGCCCACACCCAGCAAGGCCATTGCCGTGTAGCGCACGCGTTCGCGTTTTGAGAAGAGGAAGAAGAAGGCGGCCACGCCGAGTAGCGGTAGCCCGAACCTACTGATCTTGAGTGCAATGATCCATGCCGTGACGGTTGTGCCGATGTTGGCACCAAGAATCACGCCGATCGCCTGCATCAGGGTCATGAAGCCACTGTTCACGAATCCGACGACCATCACGGTCGTGACCGAACTCGACTGCACGATTCCGGTGATGAGCGTTCCGATGAAGCAGGCCATGATGCGATTGTCCGTCACCGCGCTGATCATCTTGCGCAACCGGCTGCCGGCTACGGCCTGCATGCCTTCCGACATGTATTTCATGCCAAGCAAAAAGATGCCCAGTCCGCCAACCACCTTGAACAGGATCTCCTGAATTGCGTGCCACTCCATAATGCTTCCCCTTGATTGAAAAGTGCGCGGGAAACCTAACAAAATCCTGACCGTTTGCTAACCAATAATGCGGGCGGTTCGTTAATAGTTGTTATTTTTCACGTTTCTACCGTAGATAGTGCCGTTTTCTGACCGGATTGAAACTGCGCAACATACCGTCTTAATTTGGCCGAAGCCCCGCGAAAACCCGTCCTCCAGGAATCCATTCGTGCCAAGATTAAATAATTCCCTTTGAAGGTCGTACTTATCGTACTGGCGATCCCTGGAAATCCGGAACATCTCCCGTCCCGAATCGTCCAGCTGGCTGGATCAGCCGTGCGGACAGTGAAGGTAAAATGACAGGAAAATACGGCCTCTGGATTTCCTCCAGACAACGCCCAAGCACCTGTTCGCTATCGACAAGAATTGTTCCCGGGTCGTCCGGTAGCGGCTCGGTTTCCCCCCATGCGGCGATGCCAACCAGCAAAACCAAGGACATGATCATGTTTTTGCCCTGGTTACGGAGCCGCGTTAAACTTTGGATATCCGTTCAAGGACAAAGCCGGTGCGGGCAGGAATGTAGAGATTGATTTGGTGGCGGGGGATGTCGCCGTCCTGGAATTCAAAGGTTTCGAAAACGGGTTCGCCCTGGACGCTGTTGTACCCGCCGAATTCAGGGGCGTCGGTGTTGAGGACGAGGCGGTAGGTGCCGGGCGGAACATCGATGGGATAGTCGGTGAACGATTTGGTCGGGTGGAAGTTGAGGCAGAAGGTCAGGCCGTGGTGTTCGTAGACCATGAACTTGTCGCCCTCGTTGATGAGCCGCTGCTGAACGGGTTCGCTTCCGATGATGCTGTGTTCGCGAACGAGGTTGACCATGGCTTGGTCGAAGTCGGCGAGGGCGTGGAACTTGAGCTCCGGATTGTCGCGCAGGCTCCATTGGCGGCGGGCGTAGCGGTATGACCAGCCGTTGCCTTCGCGGGGGAAGTCGATCCATTCAGGATGGCCGAATTCGTTCCCCATGAAGTTGAGATAGCCGTGTGCCGCCGCGCCGATGGTGGCGAGGCGTGCCATCTTGTGCAGTGCAATGCCCCGGTCGACGACGAGGTTGTGGGCATCGATGTGCATGGAGTCGTACATGGCGGCATCAATGAGTTCGAAGATGAAGGTCTTGCCGCCGACGAGGGCCTGGTCGTGCGATTCGACGTAGCTGATGACCTGTTCGTCGGCGCGGTGGTTGGATAGTTCGTGGTAGAGGGTCCCCATGTTCCAGTCGTCGTCGGAAATGTCGTTGGCGAGCTTGAACCAGAGATCCGGCACGCCCATGGAGAGGCGGTAGTCGAATCCGCAGCCGCCTTCATCGGCGGTCGCGACAAGGCCGGGCATGCCGGAGACGTCTTCGGCAATGGTGATGGCGGCGGGGCGCACCTCGTGGATGAGGTCGTTGGCGAGGGCGAGGTAGGCGAGTGCATCGAGATCGACCGAGCCGTCGAAGTAGCAGGAATAGTCGGTGAAGGCGGGGCCAAGGCCGCGGTGGTGGTAGAGCATGCTGGTGATGCCGTCGAAGCGGTATCCATCAAAATTGAACTCGTCGATCCAGTAGCGGGCATTGGAGAGCAGGAAGTGGAGAACCTCGGGCTTGGCGTAGTCGAAACAGCGCGAGTCCCAGGCCTCGTGGTTGCCACGGGCACCGTTGTGGAAATATTGGTAGCGTGTGCCGTCGAAGCACGAGAGACCTTCCTCCTCGTTCTTCACGGCATGCGAGTGGACGAGATCCATAATGACCGCGATGCCGGCCTCGTGGCAGGCATCGATGAGTTCCTTGAGCTCCTCGGGGGTGCCGAAGCGCGAGGAGCAGGCGAAGAAGTTGGAGACGTGATAGCCGAACGAGCCGTAGTAGGGGTGCTCCATGATGCCCATGAGCTGGACGGTGTTGTAGCCCATCTTGACGATGCGCGGCAGGATCTTTTCCTTGTATTCGAGGTAGGAACCTACCTTTTCCTCTTCCTGCGCCATGCCGACATGCGATTCATATACGAGCGGCGCACCAACCGGCTGCGCCGGATTGGGGAATTTCCAGGAGAAGGGCTGCTCCGGCTGCCAGACCTGTGCACAGAAGACCTGTGTTTCTGGATCCTGCACGGTACGGCGGGTGTAGGCCGGAAGCCGTTCGCCTTCGCCGCCGGGCCAATACAGCTTTAGCTTGTAGAGGTCGCCATGCTTGACCTTGTCGGCGGGCAGTTCGATTTCCCAAACGCCGTGCTTGTCGCCATAGTGGAGTGCAAATTCATCGAGCTGTTGCCAGTTGGAGAAATCACCGACGAGGTAGACGGCGGTGGCGTTGGGTGCCCACTCGCGGAAGATCCACTTTTTGTCGCGGAAATGCAGGCCGTAGTATTCGTGCGCGTTGGCGAATTCATCCAAGGTCATGCTTCCACCCGTCAGGCGGTTTTTCAGATATTGAATGTGGTCGGCGCGTTTCTTCAACCGATCCAGATAAGGTGCCAGCCAGGGATCGTCGGAAAGCTTTGCGAGATCGGGGTTTCTCATAACATTCCTAGTTCTTGGCATTCTCGAACACCTCGTCGACGAGCGGGCGGTTGAGCATTCGCTGGTAGATATCAATGTAGGCTTGCGCCGTTACGGCATGGTTGAAGCGTTTTTTGCTCTCTTCCATGATCCGGCTAATCTGGGCGATACGCGTTTGTTTGTCGAGCCGATGGAAGTCCATCGCCCGATCAATGGCCCAGGCAAGGCCGCCGGAGTCGTAGGTCTCGAAAAGGAAACCGTTGCCGGTGTTTTGTTCGGCATCCACGTTGTCGATGGTGTCGTGGAGTCCGCCGGTATCGTGGGCGATGGGAAGGGATCCATAGATTGAGCTCATCATTTGCGGAAGTCCGCATGGTTCGAACAACGAGGGCATGAGCAGGAAGTCGGAGGCGGCGAAGCCAATGTGCGACAGGCCTTCCTCGAAGTTGCAGACGGCAACGCGCTTGTAGAGGTTGTGGTAGTGTGCGATGCCGTGGAAGACTTGCTGGTAGGCGCCGTTGGCGACGAATACGACCTGCAGGCCGTCGTTCCAGTATTTGTCGACGGTCCGATAGAGGATTTCCGCGACGAGCTGGCAACCCTTCTGGATCGGGTCGAGGCGCGAGGGCCAGAAGAACATCGGTGCCTCGGGGTCTACCTCCAGTCCGAGGCGTTCCTGCAACTGCACCTTGTTGTTTCGCTTGGCGTCGACGTGGTTGGCGGCACTATAGTTCTCAATCAAATATTCGTCGGTTTCGGGATCGGCTGAGGCATCTGGGGAGTTGAGAATGCCGGTTGCGCATCCCGCCTGGTATTTGCTGGCGATCTCCCACTGGATGTCGCCCGGAACAAAATTGTGCTGGTTGTCGACGATCTCCTTCATGAAGGTCGGGCTGACGGTGTTGATGAAGTGCGATGCAAAAATGCCGCTGCAAAGCAGGTCGAGCAGGTTGCTGTCGCGGCTCTCTTCATAGTTGTAGGGCGGCCAGCTGTAGAAGAGGTTGCTCCAGAATTCCGCGGCGTCGATCCCTGCATCCTCGATGGTGGCGAGTGTAGTCTTGATCGTATGGATGTTGTGGAAGGTGAAGAGGCTGGGTATGCCGAGCATGCGCGCCTCGCCGGGGATCAGGCCAGTCATCCAGTCGTTGCAGTGGATGAGGTCGGGTTTGACGGTCGGGATAATGTTGTTGATGACCTCGCGCTGGAAGGCGAGGGCGATCTTCAGATCGGTCTTCTCCGAGTTGCTGTAGACGCGGTCCTGGTAGTAGAAGATGCGGTCTTCGGCCAAGTGGATACGGTCGTCGGGCAGCTTGCTTTTATAGATCAGCAGTTCGTCGTCGATAAAGCCGCCAATGTCGACGTGGAACATCTTGCGGTAGTGGGGTAGGGCAACATGCACATCCGCTCCGAGCTCGTAGAGCGCCGAAACCAGCGAGGCCGAAACGTCCGCCAAACCGCCCGCCTTGGCCGAAAGCCTGTTCGTCATGTTCCCCATGCCGACGGGCAGGTAGGTGATCTCGGGAGTGACGATAAGAATGCAGGGGCTTTTTTGTTTCTTAGTGGCCATAGTAGCTTCCTTCCGACGTTTTCCGGATCAAAACAAGCCGGGGCGGGGTTTACAAGATTATTGTGCCACGTAGACCGCACCCCTGGACGAGCCGCCGGTGATGGGGTTCTCAAATTCGATGGTATGCGATACGGCGTTGGTAAACACGAGGCCCAAACGGTGGGTGAAAGCCGCTTCCGGCTCCCCGTCCGCCCAGAGGGCAAATACCCCGCCCGGCTTCAAATGCCGCGCCAACTCGCCCAGCCCCGCCTCGGTATAGAAATGCGTGTTGCTCTGGTGCAGCACATTCGTCGGCGTGTGGTCGATATCCAGCAGAATGGCATCGTGTTTTTTCGCAGGAGCGACCGGATCGAAGCTCCGCTCCACATCGCGCGCCAGCGCGAAAAAGTCGGCATGTACCAGCCGACAGCGGGCATCTTCCGTCAGCCTCTGACCCAGGGGAACCAGCCCGGTTTGATGCCATTCAATCACTCCTGCCAGATATTCCACCACGACGAGCGACGCCACGCGCCGATCCTCCAGAGCCGCCACCGCTGTATATCCCAGTCCCAGTCCGCCGACCACCACATCGAGACCTTCCGCTTCCAACGCGCCGAGCCCCAGTTTCGCCAACTGCGACTCCGCTTTGTGGAACAGGCTCGTCATCAGGAAGTCCTCGCCCAGCTTTACCTCATAGATATCGCGTTCCCCGAATTGCGGCATACGCCGCCGCCGCAGCATTAGATCCCCGATCGGGGTCGGTCGAAAATCCAGCTCCTCATAGTTTGAGTTCATAGAAATAATTCCAATCAGGGGCACTTGATTAAGGCCTGGCTCCGGCTTTTTTAAGAGCGGTGAGAACTTCCTCGTTACCCTGTCTTTTGGCCCGGCGGTACGCGGTTGCAAGCTCCGGGGATGCGGCTAGGTTTTCGTCCATGGTTGCGTTTACATTTGCTCCCAAAGAGATCAGCGTCTTCACAGCTTCAAGTTGGTTGTTGTCCACGGCATACATCAGGGGGGTTGCTCCGAAGGCGGAGCGGTCGTTCACATTCGCCCTTTTCGAGTCCAGATACTCGATAAGTTCGCAGTTCCCGCTTTTCGCGGCGAAAAACATGGGAGTCAGCCGGCCCTCCTTCGCTCTTGATCGTCCAAAAAGGGAGATGATCATTTCGGTGTAGTCTGTTTGGGCAAGGACGTTCGCGCCTTTCCTCTCAACGAGATATTTAGCGGCTTCCAGATTACCCCCCTCGCACACATCCATCAGCAGGGTGCGGCTCTCCATTATTTCTGTCCATTCATCTCCCAAGTCATGGTTCTTGACGACATACAATACGGCCTCGGGATGGTGGCTGATCAATAGGTCGTGTATCCGGCCAAAGGTGGTGCCATCGCTTTTTGGTGTTTTGTTCATGGTCCTGTAGATCTTCTTCAGGATTTTGGGTGCGTACTGGCGGAACAGGTTCCGGTTTCCGGCCAGCTGAGCCAGATTGAGTTGATAGATATTAACGTTTGCATATTCCCTCTTCACATAGTCGAAAACGGCGCGGTTTTTGTATTCAAGGGACCACCCGAGGAGTTGGTCATAGTCATGGGGAGTCAACGGCTCAATTTCTTCGCGGATCTTGATTAACCGAAAAGCATGGTTTGTGTTGGTGTTCTTTATGGAGGTTTTGATGGCCTCGGCGATATTCTGCTTGTGGACCAGCCGCAAAAGCGGGTTGGGGAGGGCGAGCAGGAAGGCGGTCTCCTCCGCTGAAAGGGCACCATGCCATTCGTTAAGCTTCAGGACGTGGATGATGGCATGTTCCGGGTTTGCTTCCAAGGCTTTTGAAAAAGCGCGGCCAAAACCGGTCTTGGCGAGATCGACCCGGTTCATGTTGTAGCCCAGCTCCACCAGTTCGCAGGCCAGGGTTTCGTCCTTGAGTTCGTGGCAGATATAGTCCCCGAGCTCTTGCATGGTTTTCTTCGTATACGGATCGATGAAGGGAGCGGAGGTGCTCTCGGGCATATGGTCGATCAGGAAACCGATTCTTTCCGTGTCCTCCTTCTGCATGGCTGTTTTAATCATCTTGGCAAAAAAGCGGTAGAACCTGACGTTGAATTCGGTTTCCCCCAAAGGGAATTCCAGCCTGTAGCCGCTGGCTTTGAAGTCGCCGATATATTGATTGAAAAACCGAATGTTGTAATTATCCAAAGCCTCATTCATGAAGATAGGGAGTGTTTTTTCCGGGTATTTCGAAATGAAGAAATCCTGCCACTGCTTGCCCATTTTCCAAACCTTCAGGAGTTCGGCATATTGGGTACAATCCTTGTTAGAGTGCTCGAACGCCCATTTAAACGAATCCATATCCCTTGTCTGCATGGACAGCTCATAGACCTGTTCGGGAATGCGCTCCAGTTCGTCGCCATATTTCTTCAGGAACGCGGGTACCTTTTCAGGGTCGGGCCATTCGGTTTCAAGACGTTTATTGTTTTCATACGCATGGCGGAGGAATTGAATGCGGGTCTTGGGGTTGGATGTCTTGCTTGCCTTCCTCAGGGAATATTTTATCTGGGCGAGTGCCGTCTGTGCATCAGTGGGCGGCTCACTGATATCGGTGCATCCCGTTTGGAAAAAAGGAAGGGCCAGAAGAAGTGCGGTAATGAGCGCTGATGTTTTTGTCATTTCAAGATCCAACTTCCATGATCCTCGGTGGGGGGTTGAGCGGGAATGCTATCAATTCGCCCGAATCCCTCCAATGGCAAACTGGAAGAAAAGAAAGGTCTTGGGGTACCGTGGCTCGACTGCGCTTTCAAACCCCCGCGCACCGGCTCCCGCACCGTCCTTCCGTTTCGCCAACGCGCATTTTAAAGCGGCGTCGAGCCAGCGCATTCCAAATCTGTTTAGATCGACAGCAGTTCCTGCACATCATTCCAGCTGAGGCCCTGTTCGAAGGCGCCGTCTTTTTCGAGGGTGGCGTCGATGACGCTTTTCTTGCGCAGCTGCATTTGAAGAACCTTTTCCTCGACGGTATTTTTGGTGATGAGCTTGACGCTGTAGACGGTGTTTTTCTGGCCGATGCGATGGGCGCGGTCGGTGGCTTGGTCCTCGACGGCGGGGTTCCACCACGGGTCGAAGTGGATCACCATATCGGCACCGGTCAGGTTAAGCCCGGTTCCGCCGGCCTTGAGGCTGATAAGGAAGAGCGGGATGGAGCGGTCGGTGTTGAAGGTACGCACCCGCTCTTGCCGGTTTTTGGTAGAACCGTCGAGGTAGCAATATTTCAGTTCGCGCGCCTCCAGCTCATCGCGGATGATGGAAAGCATGGAGGTAAACTGGCTGAAGACTAGGATGCGGTGGCCGGCATCGAGCGCTTCGTCAACCAGCTCGAAGAAGAGCTCCAGCTTGGCGGAAGGATATTTGCTTTCGAGGCCGGGTAGCTTGAGCAGGTCGAGGTGGCAGCAGGTTTGCCGCAGTTGCAGGAGTACCTTGAACACCTCCATGCGCGATTTGTTGAAGCCCTTTTCCCCGACGAGGTCGGTGACCTTTCGCTTGGCGTTTTCGAGTAGTTGCTTGTAGACCTTGCCCTGGTCGCCGCTTAGCGAGCAATGGGCGATGCGCTGGATCTTGTCGGGCAAATCCTTTGCGACATCCTTCTTGAGACGGCGCAACAGGAATGGATGCAACTTGCGGCGCAACTTGATCTGTGCGAGTTCGGCATCGGGGCCGCCGGCCTGGATCGGCAGTTCATAGTTTTCGCGAAAGGTCTTGTGGTGGCCGAGATAGCCGGGCATCAGGAAGTCCATGATGGACCAGAGATCGGAGACTCCATTTTCGATCGGCGTTCCGGTAAGCACCAGCTTGTGGTGCGCCCGGATCTTTTTCACGGCCACCGAATTTTGCGTGGTCCGGTTCTTGATGTACTGCGCTTCATCGAGCGCGGCAACCGCGAATTGGTGCTTGAGATATTCATCGAGATCGCGGCGGATGAGTGCGTAGGAGGTGATGACCAGATCGCATTCAGCGATTTTATCCCAGTGCTCGTGCCGGTCGGCACCGTGCATCTTTTGCACGCGCAATTCCGGGGTGAACTTTTCGGCCTCCTCGGCCCAGTTTTCGACGAGGCTGGTGGGGCAGATAATGAGCGCCGGCGCACTATGCGCCTCTTCGTTCTGCCGCTGGAGCTGGAGCCAGGTGAGGGTTTGCAGGGTTTTTCCCAGCCCCATTTCATCGGCCAGAATTCCGCAAAATCCACTGCGTTCGAGGAAGCGAAGCCAATAGACTCCGCTTTTCTGGTAGTCGCGCAGGGTGCTTTCCAGTGGCTCGCCAAGGGCAAAGGGCTCGATTTTTGCATCCCGGTTCTGGGTCTGCGCCTTGGTGATCCATTCCGGCGCGGCTTCCACATCGACGCCATCGAGCGAATGGAGCGAGGCCTGCACATAGGCCGCATGGATATCGTTCATGCGGAAGGTGCCGGGTTCGCTTCCTTCGCCGGTTGAGCAGTCACTGAATACCGCGCGCGCGGTTTCGATGGCATCGATATCGAGCAGGATCGTGCGACCCTTCCTTTCAACAAAGGCTTCGCCCATGTTGAGCGCCCGCATGATGTCGCTGGGATCCAGGCTCTCCCCGCCCGCATTTTCGTATTCATAACCGACATCGAAAAACCCGTTTCCCGCTCCGGAGGAGTTGATGTGTACCACCGGCGTTGTGAATTCGGCCTGATCCATAAAGGCGGCGACTATGCCCTTGAGGTCGATACGCCAGCCGAGTCGGCGCAATCGGGGCAGGGCACCGCCCAGAAAGTTGAGCACCTCGCGCGATCCCCGGATCTGCATCAGCATATCGCCACGCCGCCCGCGGAAACCAATATCCGTTGCAATTTCCAGCGCCGCCTGTTCCGCCTCCGGATTTCGGATCTGGAATTCGAGCAGGTCATCCTCGGCGGGGATGGAAAAATGGCCCAGCGCTTCGTCGCGCCCGGCAACGAGCTGCACAATTCCGTATTCGGCATAAAGGGTTGCGGAGAGGGCGGACTGCGTTCCCTCCACGGCCATCCGAAAGCGCGGCTTGGCGGGCTTGAGCAGTAGCATGTCGGGGGAAATGTTGGTCTCCACCGCCATTAGGTTTTCCAGCATCGTAAGTTCGTTCTTCATGAACGCCGGAACGGCATCGCGCGGGATGCGCACGGGGGCGTCGTAGATGGAGCGCAACGGGCCGGACAATACCTTTTCGAGCTTTGTGAAAACCCCGTCCTGCAAAATCCAGCCATTCCCTCCGCTCACCATGCACGTCATGGGTTCGTTCAGCCCGGTGTGAAGGGAGAGCAGCAGTTCGCCGGTTTCTTCATCTAGCTCCATGCGGACAAAGGTGGCGGTAATACCTTCGTCCACCATCAGATACCCGGCGCGCCCGCCCTCGTGGATTTCCTTCCCGTGGCAGAGCTCCAGAATATTGATGAAATCGGAGAGCGAGGCTGTGAGTTTCCCCTTGGCCGGCCCTTCGCAAATATCTTCGAGCACAAATAGTAGGTTTTCATCGTCTGGGCTTAATGCCAGTGGCTTCTTTTTCGGAACCTCGTTGAGCGGGAGGGTCTTGCCCTCCATCTCCACTGCGCAGCGCAACGGAATCTGGTGTTCCGGCAGATGCTCGCGCCAGCTCTGCTTGAGCGTGATGCACAATTGGGCTGGTGTGCCGTCGGGGTCGCGGGTGTGGTAAGCCGAGTCATCGAACGAGGCCAGTCGTTCCGCCCGCCGCTTTTCCTCCTCCATCTTGTCGACGCGGTGGGGGTCGCTGTAAAGCCGCACGGCTTCCAGCCCCAGTGTCACGAGGTGCGCACAGATCCTGCCCTCCTCACGGTTTTCGCGGCAGGGGCAGTGGTTCTCCACCAGACCGTCCTTCAGTACCTCGAACTTGCTGCGCATGCCCCGCACGCCGAGCGACAACTGGCCGGTCACAAAGGGGGTGTCGTACTCCACCTTCTCGACCTTGCCCCGCTCGAACAGCGTCATTCCATCCTTGAAGGTTTTGACGCCCGCCCAGTCCTTCAGGATTTTATGTGTAAACGGTACGTGTTTCATGCGTGATAAGGCTTCTAGTTCCGCCTTTAGCGGTTGAATTTTTGCAGAACGCCGTCCTGTTCTTCTTCAACCATTGGAAACCTCCGGCGATTGTAATTCCAACGATTAGAAAAGTTTTACCGGAAAGTTCCAACCACTGGAAGCGCGAGGCGATTGTTTTTACGGGAACCGGTCGCAAATTGCATCAGGGGTCAGAACGCTTTTCTCGTCATTTCTCGTCATTTCTCGCATTTCAACAATTTCTGTCTGGGTAGACTTCGCGATCTCCGAAACAAACCGAGCAAGGTTGGATGCGAGTTGCCTCAAATTAAATGACACCGAAGCGTCCGATAGGGCGCGGGCGGAAAGGATTCGTTGACTCACAAAAAATCACACCCTGTATACAGGGCGGATGAAGACGATGAGCTACGAAACCAGAACCGAATACATCACGGTGCAAAAGCGCCGATATAAACGTGCAGGTAAGCCCTATAAGACCCGGTTACTCGATGAGGTCTGCGAAGTATGCGGCTACGAACGAAAGCATGCTATTAAACTGCTCAACGGGGCTTTAAAGCCCTCGCGAGGAACGCGGGGGCGCAAAAGCGAGTATGCCGAGCCGGAGTTCGTAAAAGCGCTTAAGACCCTCTGGTTGCGCTCCGACCAGTTGTGCGGGAAGCGCTTGAGGCCCGCCATACCCCATTGGCTCGAGCACTATGAAAAGCACTACTCGACGCTCTCGGACTCGTGTCATGAAAAGCTGCTCCGGATCAGTCCGGCCAGCATCGACCGGGTTCTCAAACCCTTCAAAGCACAGTACCGGAGAAGGCGCAATACCGGCACCAAACCCGGCACACTGCTCAAGAACCAGATCCCGATCCGCACGTCCACCGAAGACATCGATCGCCCTGGCTACCTCGAAGCCGACACCGTGGCCCACTGCGGCGGATCGATGAATGGGAACTTTATCTGGTCGATCACCTACACCGATATCATAAGCACCTGGACGGTGACCCGTGCGGTCTGGAACAAAGGGGCTGCCGGTGTTCTCGAACAGACCCGCGATGTCGAAAAGAAGCTCCCCTTCGCCATTATCGGCTTCGACTGCGACAACGGAAGCGAGTTCCTCAACCACCATCTCACGCGCTACTTCCTACGGCGAAAGCAACCGGTTGGCTTCACGCGCAGCAGGCCGTACCACAAAAATGACAACGCCCATGTCGAACAAAAGAACTGGACGCACGTGCGCGAACTGCTCGGCTATGATCGG
>DAOUQA010000188.1 GCA_030625905.1 Kiritimatiellales bacterium
AGCGGATTGTTCAGTGCAAGGTCGATTTCGCCGAGATCAGCGGTGGCCAGATCAAGTTCTTCCTTTTTTTCTGGTTCGGTGAAAACGGCGCCAACAGCCATAAAAAAAGTTAAAATTATTTGATTTGGTTTCACAATAAAAAGAGGAGGGGCTCTTGCGAGCCCCACCTTTTATCTGAACGGTCTAGCGACCGGCACCCCAGTTTTCCATGCTGGGATCGTACGGGATGTCATAGTCAAGGACATCTTTAGGATCAAACGGTAAGTCCGCTGGATTCCCCCAGTCGCTTCCTCTGCCTTCGGCTGATTCAGGAGTAGGTTCCACCGTCCTTTGGATAGTTCTTATTCCCCGATTGTGCGGTAGAAGCCTTGGTGGTTGGTGGTGGCATCCATGAAGTTGGTGTTGGCGGTAAATTCCCCGAGGGTGTTCCAAGTTCCGGAAACCAGATCGTCGGTCGTTTGCAAAAGATAGTTAGCGTTTGCCGCCCCATCGAAGGTTGCCACCGCAACCACCGTGTTGTTGGAGAAGGAATAGCCCATCGCCAGCTCTTCAATTCCCTGCTGCGGCCGATAGCTGAGAATGGCCGCACCGCTGTCGAGCGGAATGGTGCGCGTGAAGGTTCCGCCGTTGGAGAATCCGCCGGTCATATAAAAGGTGCGCCCATCGGGATTGCGGGTGCAGGTGCAGGTGATGGAATCGACGGTGGCCTCGATGTCGAAGAGTGCGCCGAAGTAGGAAATATTGCGCGCGCCGACGGTGGTGATGCCGTGGCCGGTCGGGATCGCCGGGTTGAAGCGTAGCCCGCGTGCTGAGGGGTCGACCCCGAGGAAGCCGTTGAAGAACGCCGCGCCGAGCACGCCGGTTTCGGGGAACTCGGACCAGCACCAGCCGATGGCCCCCGCGCCCTGTGAACCGCCCTGGATACCGTGGCCGTAGAAGCTGGCGTTGCCGGACATTCGGTCGGGGTCGAGCCAGCGGCGTAGCAGCCACTCCATCCGTTCCCAGGCGCTATCGGCATCGTACCACCGGGCGCGCGCCCAGATGTCGAAGCCCGATTCGTAGAGGTCGGCGCCACCGTTCTGGAGCTGGACATCCCAGTGGTAGGCAAAGTCGGGATCGGTGGGCAGCGTTCCGCCCAGGACGGCCGCCTGCCACCACGCCTGGTTGTCGAGCGTGCTGACGCGCGGCATGACCCAGCGGTCGTAGATCGTGTTCGACCACTCGCTTGCCCACCATCCAACCCTGCCGTTGGGATTGTCGATACGCAGGATATAGTAGCCCGCCGGTTGGCTGGCAAAGGTCAGGGTGTTGAAGGCGTTGTCGACGGCATCGACCACGCTGGTTGTGGCGACGATCTCGTCTGCCCCCGCACGCAGTAGCGTCAGGGTGAAATCCGAGGTCGATGTTCCCCAGGTGGGGTTGTGGGCGGCGACGGAACTGAACGGCGCGTCGGCGAAGAATTCCTGTTCAAGGGTTCCGGAAAGCTCGATGGGTGCATGGGGGGCATCCGGTTCGGCGTTGTAGCGGGTCGGGCCGCTGTCGTAGCCGATGCGAATGCGTTTGGCGCGGTAGACGGGGCTGTGGTGTACTTCGCCGTTATCGAGCCAGTCGAAAACCGCCGCCACCCGGTCGGGGCGGCTTTGCGCCAGCCCGGCGGCAATGGCCATGGTGTTGATGAAGGTGTAGCCATAGTCGTGGTCGGTGCCGTCGATGTCGACGCAGCCGATGTAGCGCGACTCGTCGGCGTTGCGGTCGAGCCCGGTGCGCCAGTAGGTTTGGTCGAAGGCATCGCGCGTCTGCGCCATGCGTGCGCGCCACTGGTTTGCGGCCGTCGTGTTGCCGACCATCTCTTCGAGGTCGGCGAGGGCGCGGACGGATTGGTAATAGCTTAGGTCGGTCATCGCGTCGTGGTAGCCGAACGGCAGGATGTCGTAGTAGTTGCCGCCAATGTCGGCGTGGCGTCCGCCGTGGTCGGAGCTTCCAATATTTAGACCGGTGACGATCTGGTTGTTGCCCGCGGCCAGCAGGGTGGTCTGCTGGTAGTCCATCAGTCCGCGCATGAGCTCGACCATGGGCAGCCGCGCTTCGCCGTTGACATGGGCACGGCCCCCGGCATAGAGGTCGGCGGTCTGGCTCCACCAGGTGACGACTCCGACGGGGTCGGACATTTCGAGGTAGTAGCTGCCTGCGGGCTGCGCGGGGAACGACAGCTCGATGTCGTTGTTGTTTGGAATGTTGCTGTAGGTTTGCGAGGCGATCGTGGTGCCGCCGGGGGCGTTGTAGAGCGTCAGCTTGCAGCCTGCGCCCGGATTGTCGTAGTCCGCGACCAGTGCGCGAACGGCGGTGAAGGAGCTGGTGGCCGTGAACGACTGACCGTAGGTTTTGCCTGTCGCAAGAGGGCCTGGCGCGCTGTTCCAAGCCGGGAACCGCCCGGTCGATCCGGTCGATTCGTAGACAAGCGTAATGGTTCGGTCGCCGTTGGGCTCTTCGTTGAGGCGATCGAGGTCGCCGGTCCACATGATGTATCGCCAGAGGGCGTCAAGCAGAATGGCGTTGGTGTTGAAGTGGCGGGTGTCGCGCCCAGCGGGGAAGGGCCAGCCGATGTCGGTGCCCCATGTGTAGGCGTAGGGTGAGTGGCCAAAGCCGTCGTCGCCGCAGATCCAGCCGAAGATGGTTTTGGCGACACTTTCGCGGAAGGGCGAGTCTTGGAAGATGCCAGCTATGGCGCCCCAGTCTGTCCAGATGCTGCCCGAGTTACCCTGCGTCCTCCACCAGTAGGTCATGTGATGGTAGAACTGGGAGAGCAGCTCGCTGGCATCGCGTCCGACCGAGGGATCCGAAAGCCCATGAATGGTCTTTGCGGGCAGGACGTAGAACTCGGGCAGCGGGCGGTTGCCATCGAGCGTGACCGAAAAGCTTTTGGGTTCGAGGTCGACCATCAGCGAAGCCGGGCCGGCGGCCGTGGCCGAGGCAGAGCCGTGCATCAGGGTGAGCTCGTTGGCCTGCGGCTCGAATTGGGTGAAAGCCATTCCTGAAAGGGTGACGCTGTTGGCGGCGCGTCCGCGGCAATGCAGTCCCGGCCAGTTGACCACGCGCGAGTCGCCGGACCCTGCTGGCCCGGCGGTACGCTTAAACATTTCCAAGGCTCGGAAACTGCCGTTGGCCGGGTTGTAGAAATCAACGAATGGCATGTCGATGGCGGCGGTGGGGTTGTAGTTGGTTCCCGTTTCGCGCTGGTAGAAACCGGCATCGATGTAGGGGAGATCCCATTCGTGCTGGATCGTGCGCGATCCGCCGAACAGTGCTTGAATACTCATCTGTGTTCCGGAAAGCGTGATCGAAAGCGAGGTCGAATCTGGTAGCCCGGCAATCGAGATTGACGATCCGCCAACGGTCCAGCTGGCGGAAGGGGAGGTCATTAGCGTGCCGTTGAGCACGAAGGCGAGGTGGCCGCCGGAGGCAATGGTGTTGGAGCCATAGTTTCCCGCACCGGTGGCGTCGAGCCGCAGCGAGGTCACCATGCCATCGGCGCCCGCGAGCAAGAAGTAGCCGTTGGCCAGATTGAACGGGCCGGTGGCGGCCGGTGCGTGGATGGCCAAAGCTAGGATTGCAGCGATTGCTGTCAGATGTTTTGGGTAGATTGGTTTCATGGGAAATCCTCGTTAACGAGGCCAAAATAGGGAAGTTGGGCCGCAAAGTCAAGTTTGCTGCAAGCCGCTTGCAATTGATAGGAAATCGCTTTTTAGGCGATTGGGGCACGCGCCCCGAAAGATCGTTTTAAAGAGCGGCTTCATGGGAAGCGGTATAGTGGAAAGCGGAAAAGAAAATTTTAGGCAGGTTGGGTTGAATATGGTACAATCACCCACATCAAATTAGGAAAAGAATCGTGGCTTGTAAACTTTTGAATGGAGAATCTCAGATGAAACAGACAACATTATATTGGCCAATACTTATCTTTATTCTAACTGTTTCAACCCGGCTTTTTGCTGAAACACCTGTAACAAATGCTTTTTCCACAGGTACTCAAGATACGGCCCTCTTTGGTGTACATGAATTGGAAGTCCCTGGCGATTCTACCTCAGAAATAACTTTTACTTTTACAAATGGCAGTAAAGTATATGACGTCGGAGGCTTTTATGAC